>JBEBGU010000299.1:0-5609 GCA_040081325.1 Prosthecobacter sp. | reverse complement strand
TTCGTCCACAAATTATTGTGGATAAACAACGTTAGCCGATGCTCGCGCCATCTCCATAACCACACCTCAATGAATACAGCACCAAGCCACACCGTTCTCTTAGCGTTTCTTCTCGCGATGCTGACACTGACCGTCAGCGCACAATCTCCGACCGAAACCCGCAAGCCGCCGCGCGGCATCCCTGCCGATGCCGAGCTTTTCAACGGCAAGTGGTATAAGCTCTACAACACAAGTATCCGCTGGAATACCGCCCGCCAAAAGTGCGTCACTTTAGGCGGGCAGCTCGCAGTCGTTCCAGACCAAGCAACTTGGGAGTTCATACGCCAGCGAGTTCAGAAGGCTTTGTTTTGGTTGGGCGCCACAGATGAGGATTCCGTCGGCACCTGGAAGTGGATTGACGGCACACCCTTCACGTTCAAAGCCTGGCATCCAGGCGAACCCAACAACGACCAAGGCAAGGAGCACTACCTCTCAACGTTGAACGGAGGATGGAACGACGTAAGAAGCGATGGCAAGTTTCCTCGCGGCCAAGCTGAGCACGTAATTGGTTACGTATGCGAATGGAAAGACAAACCGTAACGACCGCAACGGCTAAACAACGTTCGCCCAACTTCGAGAACGCCTTGCCACAATCGCCGACATGAAGATTACGGACCATCTATATCTTTTCACTGTGGCCGACAGATTCAGCATCGCCGGACGAGGCACAGTGGTTGTTCCCGGTATTCCGCACAGCCTAAAGGAGCCTCCAGTTCGTCGGGCAGCACTGCTGATTCTTCGCACTCCATTGGGAGACGTTGTTGAGACTTATCTCCGTGACATTGAGTTGATTCGTTACCTTCCGGATGCCAAGCGACCAGAGGCGACACCCATTTTGTTGCCCGACCTGCACAAGTTCGATATACCAATCGGCACGGAAGTTTATCTCCGCCAGACATGAGAACACATCACGACCAACCAAGGGCGAACGGACATGGTTATCATTGCTCGAAGCCGCAATGATAACGGTTGTTGGACGATTCGCGGTCGGGTGGCCCTGGACTTAGCCCGGTTCTTCGACGGCGGCGGTAGGGAGCACCTAAAATTACAGCGGCTTGATCGTGTGACGGAGAGTCATTTCCAGCAGATTCGGGAAGGCCAGCAGATTTTTCAGAAGCCAATCTGCTGGCCTGCCTGAATCTGCTGGAGCTTTTCAACGGCGCTTAGAGGTCATCAGAAGTTTTAACCGCTGACAGGACGCTCATCCTAGAACCGGAGTTGAGAGTGAAGGGTTGAGCTGCGAAGCCCCGAAGGGAATTGAGTGCTCGAGAATCAACCGAATGAATGATCATGGATCAGCATGTGCCGGAATCCTTCCTTGTGGCGTCTGCGTATTTGATGCTTCTGTGAACATCATGACCAAGCCACGACTGCCGCTGTTTCCTATCATCATCCTGACTCTAGCCACGGCTGGGGTGGCGTATGTGCGCTGGTTGCCGGAATTTGAGCGCAATTTAAAAGGCTGGCTGACGGCGGGCATCCCGCTGCTGGCGCTGATGCTGATGCTGATCTGGTTTGTTTTCACCAAGCGCTTCTCGGGGCGCACGCGATTGCTCGGGGTCGGTGCTGTGGTGCTGATCATCTTTGGGCTGAAAGCTGCGGTGCGTGTGGATGGCACGGTGGATGGTACGGGCCTGCCGAACTTTGTCTGGAAGTGGTCCCACTCAAGCCGGCCTGCCATGGCTCCCGTCACTGTTGTGGCAGCGGCACCGACGAGCGATGATCCGCGACTCTCCCAGGCAGCCGATGTGGCGCAGTTCTTTGGCCCGAATCGTGATGGTGTGGTGCCTGGAGTGAAGCTGGCACACGACTGGAAAACGACTGCTCCGAAGGAGCTGTGGCGGCAAGCGGTCGGCGCAGGTTGGTCGGCCTATGCGGTGGTGAAGGGCCGCGCTTACACGCAGGAGCAGCGTGGTGAGGAGGAGCTGGTGACTTGCTATGATCTCTTCACGGGTAAGCTCCTCTGGGCTCATGCTGACAAGGCGCATTTCTTTCAATGGCAGGGCGGTGACGGCCCGCGCGCGACGCCGACGGTGCATGAAGGCCGTGTTTATACTTATGGTGCCACGGGGCTGCTGAACTGCCTGGATGCCGCGACGGGGAAGCCGATCTGGCAGCGCTCGGTGCTGACTGAAAACAAGCTGACTAACATTGAGTGGGGTGTTAGTGCTTCACCGCTGATCGTGGATGACAAGGTAATCGTGACGGGTGGCAATCCCGAGGGGCCGGTGCTTTTTGCTTATCAGAGAGAGACGGGCGCACCGCTGTGGAAAGCGGGGGATGATCAGGCCAGCTATGCTTCACCGATCCTGGCTACACTGGCGGGCAAGCGCCTTGTTTTGTGCAACAACGTGCGCGCTTTGACCGGCTATGATCCGGCCACTGGCGCGGTGCTGCTCGATCATGCGTGGGGTGGGGATAAATGGCCGAAGGCATCCCAGCCGGTGATCGTCGGTGCTGATCGTGTCTTCATCGCCGCTGGCTATGGCATGGGTTGTCAGATGCTTCAGATCAAAGCGGAATCTGATGGCAAACTGAGCGCTACAGAAGTCTGGAGCAGCATGAAGATGAAGACGCAGTTCAACAGCCCAGCAGTGCATGGTGGTCATCTTTATGGGCTTGATGATGGCCGGCTTGCTTGCCTCGATCTCGCCACGGGTGAGCGCTTGTGGAAAGAGGGTCGCTTTGCTTCCGGGCAGTCTTTGCTCGCGGATGATCTGGTCATCATCCAAAACGAAAGTGGCCCTGTGCATCTCTGTGCCGCGAAGCCTGATGGCTTCACTGAACTGGGCAAGATCGAAGCGCTGAGCAGCAAGACTTGGAATCACCCGGTGCTGGCTGGCAGATACCTGATCGTGCGCAATGACCGCGAGGCGGTTTGCTATGAGCTGCCCGTCATGCCCTGATCTTTAGTGCACCGGGGACGCGACCTTTTTCAGCGGCATGGTGTCGCGTGTCCGGGCAAACTCGGCGGGCATGAGTAGCTCGATGTCGATGCCGAGATTCATCGGGCTGAGGATGAAATTTTCGGTGCGCTCGGCCGTCTCCGCCAGCCAGGCATAGGACTGGTGATAGAGCTGCATGAAGCGATCCACAAAGGGGGCGATGACCTCTGAGGCCGAGGCGGCCATCTGTGCGGACAGGGCTTTCGTGTCCACCGCAGCGCCGGGATTCATGGAGACGCTGTTTGCCTCAGGCAGCTTGCCTTGTAGCAGGTAATCATTGAGTGCGATGGGCTTCTTATTTTCTGCAAAGGGATACACGGCACCGTCCATGCTACCGATGATCTGGCGCACTAGGTTCGTCATCTTTGGCACCACGGATTGCAGCGCGGTGAAGAAGGCCCCGTTGTCCTCCAGGTTTGCAAAGCGCGCGCCGAGTGTCTGAAAGGCGAAGAAGCAGGTCAGCAACTCACGGAAATGCGGCAGAGCGGTGGCCATGGACTCATACACTGAGCACCAGTTCGGCAGCTCTTTGCGCCGCTCGCGCATCGCTTCATCCAGATCACTTTCATCACTCCACCAGAGCAGACCGAGTGCTGCGGCAAAGCGTTTTTCCATGCGCACTTCATACTCCTTTAGGCCGGACTCCAGATGCTCCATGATCATGCGCTGGCGTGCGGCCTCATTGCGCAGTGACTGCGGGCTGGTGTCATCCGTGCCAAACTGCACGCGCGATACCGAAAAGCCCGCCAAGCTCAGGGTCGCAGCCGCCTCCAGATCACGCCGCCGCTGCCAGGCCATGTTCCATTCCTGAAGTGTCATCTTCATGCGGCTGCACCACTCTTTAATTTCCTCGCGCCCGCGCAGGATCTCGTCCCGCAGTTGTATCAGCCCTGGCGAAACGGCGTGTGTGACACCATTGCCGCACATCGCCCGTTCAGGGTGCGCCAGTCCTCCGAAGTAACGGCGGATGATGACCAGCGAATCGTCATCCCGCCGACTCTGATGCAGCACCTCTTCCTCAGCCACTAGTCGGTGCTCATGCAGGCTCAGGCCCAGCTCATGCTGATAGTAGAAAAAGGTCACCTGCCGTGACAGATCCACAAACCCACGCAGCCGAGACGCTGCCGGGGCATCCATTGGCAGATGCGCCACGATCGCCGCCCCCAGAGGCACGTCTGAGCGTTGGCTCGCCGCCGGAGCTGCTTTTAAATCACGAGCCGCACGCGCCACATGCCTAGCAAGCAAGAGGGAAAGATTATCTGGCAGGCGCTGCTGGGTCATGCCCCGGCGCACCTCCACCTTACTGGCCGCCCAGGCAGCATCCAGCAGCCCCAGTTTGTTTTCCAGACTGGCCCAGGCCTCCCGCCCGATCAGATTCACCGCAGCTCGATCCGCGCCAGCAGACAGCCGCAGCAGGGCCGCCGCGCTGATCACACGAGCGGCGAAAAAGAACAGCGCAAAAGGCAGCTTTGCCAACCACATCCACACCCAAGTGGTGAGCCGCACATTCCGCTGAAAATTCGTCTCTTTGTCCCGCGCCTGACGCAGGTCCAGCTCCCACGGGTCACGCTCATGCAGCGCCCGGTAAAACCAGGCATTCAGCTCACGAACGACAAAGCTCAGCGCCGTGCCCAAGCCCCCTGCATTCATCGCCAGCTCACGCACCAGCAGCGCGGCAAACTCACGCGCACTGGTCACAGACACCACCGGCAGACCGATATTCAGCACCAGCCTGCCACTGGCGATCCCCATCACCCCGCCACTCACCGACGTGCGGATCGTCGCGGTCGTGTCCAGCCAAACCTCCTCCACCGCGTCCAGGCGCAGATGGTAGCAAAGCTCGTCCACCAGCTCAAAAATCGCTGGCTGGCTTGCTGGAGTGATTTGCAGAGCCACGCCAAGATTGCGCTGATTCGGCAGTAGCGGCCGCAGCATGAAGATCCACGTCACCAAACCGCCCGAAAGGTAGGCCAGAGGCAGCACGTCCCGCCAGCTCAGGGCCGCCGCATAAGCTAAGTTTTGAGTCCATAGATAGCCCTGCCAGCCCAGGAAAACCACCCCGGCAACCAGTGCCGCCACATAGAGCAGAGGCAGCAGCAAAGTCGCCCCACAAGTCGCCAAAAGCAGACCGAAATGCAGCGGCCCACGCCAGGGGATGAGGCGCACGCGCGGCAGCAAAGGCGTGTCAGAGGCAGTGGGGTTCATGAGAGAGCAGGAGAACAAAGCTTAACTCAACTGAATATATCCACAATAATTATTATAAAACCATTCAAGACACTTCGCCCTCAAGCAGTGTGGCATGATTGTTGCTTGTCACACATCTAGTTAGCGGCTACAGAACAGGCCGTTTATTCCCCCCTACTTATATGATGCATTACCTCAGTCGCTCTTTTGTTGAATTTGGCCCCTTCCCTGCCGCAGAGATCCTCAGCTTCAACCAGCGCGGCCTGCTCAAAAACACCGATTATGTCCGCGGCGAAGGCAAGAGTGATTGGACTCACGTCAATGACTGGGCTGCCAGCCAGACCCCGGTCAAAGCAGCTCCCGCAGTGAAAGCCACCCCAGCGGTCAAAGCCCCAACTGCCGCCAAGTCCAAGCCCGCCCCAGCCGTCAAAGCTGCAACTC
>JBEBGU010000298.1:0-5622 GCA_040081325.1 Prosthecobacter sp. | reverse complement strand
GCCCGAAGTCGATCAGCTTCCAATCACCTCTCCCAGTCTGCATCAGGTTCTCCGGCTTCACATCCCGGTGCAGCCAGCCTGCGCGATGCACCGCATCAAGTGCCGCCAGCGATTGTCGCGCCAACGTTTCAAACTCTGGCAACGTGAGAGGGGCTCGTGATTCTAACGTCGCGCCTTCCAGAAACTCCATCACGAAAAAGCCGCCCTGCTCATCCGTGGCCGCATCGAGCAAGGCGACGATGTTCGGATGTTGCATCGCTTTCAACGCCTCGACCTCGCGCTGCATTTCGACGATGGGAACATCCGCAGACAGTCGCTTCAAAGCCACCACTTGTCCGCAGTTCCGATCCATCGCCCGCCAAACCACGGCACGACCACCTTTAGCGATCTTTTCCAGCAGTTCGTAGCGGTCGGTCATGGTCATCATCGTGCCGCCATCAAAAGCTCACTGCAAGTCTGCACCGGTCCTCTTCGTTCACCGCCCCTCACCATGCGCCACCTTTCACTTCTCATTCTGAGCCTTCTGCTCCAGCTATCCTCCGCCGCAGAGCGCAAGCCCAACATCGTCTTCTGCTTCGCCGATGACATGGGCCGCTACGCCAGCCTCTATCAGCAGCTCGATGGCAAGGGCTCGGTCAATGATCTGATCAAGACGCCCAACATCGACCGCATCGCCAAGGAAGGCGTGATTTTCAAAAACGCCCATGTCTGCGCGCCGTCCTGCACGCCCTGTCGCAGCTCGCTGCTATCCGGTCAGTATTTCTGGCGCACCGGACGTGCGGCCATCCTGCAAGGAGCCAAGTGGGACTCGAAGATTCCTGCCTTCCCTCTGCTGCTCAAAGACGCGGGTTATCACATCGGCAAAAGCTACAAAGTCTGGAGCCCCGGCTCGCCGGCCGATGCACCGTATGGCGAGCAAGCCCACGCCTATGAAAAGGCAGGCCGCCGCGTGAATGACTTCTCCGAGAACGTCACGAAGATGGTCGCTGAGGGCAAGTCCGTCGATGCCGCAAAGCAGGAGCTTTACGATGAAGTCGCGGGGAACTTCGACGCCTTCATCGCCGACCGCAAAGACGGCCAGCCTTTCTGCTTCTGGTATGGGCCGACCAATGTTCACCGCAAGTGGACCAAAGGCAGTGGTGCCGCTCTCTGGGGCCTCGATCCCGAGCAACTCAAAGGCAAGCTGCCCGCCTTCCTGCCCGACGTGCCCGAGGTGCGCGAAGACCTAGCCAGTTACTTCGGCGAGATCATGGCCTTTGATGCCTGTGTCGGCGTGTTTTTGAAGAAGCTCGAAGCCCTCGGCGAAGTCGACAACACCCTCTTCGTTGTCAGTGGCGACCACGGAGCGCCCGGCTTTCCGCATGGCAAATGCAACCTCTACGACTTTGGCACCCATGTCACACTTGCGGTTCGCGGTGCAGGCACCATCGGCGGACGTGTTGTCGATGACTTCGTGAACCTCATGGACCTCGCCCCGACCTATCTCGAACTCGGTGGCGTCACCCCGCCCGCTGTCATGACCGGTCGCAGTTTGATCAAAGTCCTGCGCAGTGACAAAAGCGGCCAGGTCGATCCCGAGCGTAACTTCGTCATCACCGGCCGTGAGCGTCATGTCGAGTCCGCGCGCGAAGGCTTCCTTCCCTACCCTCAGCGCGCTCTGCGCACACCTGATTACCTTTACATCCTCAACTTCAAACCCGACCGCATGCCCATGGGCGATGCCGGCAAGCTCGATGCCAGCGCTGAAGAACTCACCGAAAACACGCACCTCAGTTTCGCCGACATGGACAGCAGTCCGACCAAAGCTTGGCTCATCGGCGAGCGGAATAACCCGCAGTGGAAGCAGCACTTCGACTGGGCCTTTGCTCAGCGTCCGCGCGAGGAGTTGTATGCCATCGGCAAAGATCCCTTCGAGATTAAAAACGTCGCCAACGATCCCGACTACGCCACCATCCGCGACCAGATGCGCGAGCGTCTCATGGCCGAACTCACGCGGACCAAAGACCCGCGCGTCGAAAACAACGGAGCCTTCTTTGAAACCGCCCCCATGGCCGGCCCGCTTCCGGATGACGTCGCCAAACCGAAGCGCAACAAAGGGCCTGGGAAGAAAAAGTGAACTCAGCGCTCCACTTTCAAACACAGCCCGCATTGACTCCCGGTGCGTTTCAGGGTTGAATCCCAGCATGAAGAAGACAGCCGTCCCAGCCAAGCGCGTCCGCCCCGCCAAACCTGCACGAATCAAGAAGACGCCCAGCGTCGCCAGCCGCTATGTTGCTTCGCCACGTGCCCGACATTTGAGTCAGGACGAATGGATGGCCGAAGAAGAGCGTATCACGCAGCTCATGCGAGGGGGCAACGTGGACACCAGCAAAACATGTGTACAAGTGATCCGTGAAATGCGCCGCTGAGTGTCATGAAACTCACGGTTGATGCCAGTGTCTTTGTAGCGCGTTTCATCGAAGAGGATGCCTTCCACGAAGTCTGCTCCAAATTCGTGAGGCATCTGCTCGCCACGCAGACGCAGATTCATGTGCCTTCACTTCTGTTCGCCGAAGTGGCAGGCGCAGTCAGTCGGATCAAAAAGGATCATGTCAGAGGAGATCTGGCCAGCCTGCACCTTCAGCGTTATGACGGTTTGCGCATCCGGCCTGGGGATGTGCAGTTCGGCTTCTCTGCCGCCGTGCTGGCCTCACGTCACGCCTTGCGTGGAGCAGACAGCCACTATTTCACCGTCGCCCGCGAGACGAGATCCACGCTCATCACACTGGATGATGAACTGCTGGCCCTGGACACCAAGATTTGTCACACGATGACCCCGGCGGCATGGCTCAAGAAGCAGGAGCACTGATGACCACTGTTTAGCTGCAAATCTCACTCCTGCACCGACTTCGGATCGAGCGCATCGCGCAGGGCGTCACCGAGCAGGTTGAGGGCGAGGAGTGTGGCGCTGAAGAACAGACTGGGCCCGATGAGCATCCAGGGATAGACGGCCATGCTGGCGGCACCTTCGCTGATCAGCACGCCCCAGCTTGCATCGGGGGGCTGGATGCCGAGTCCGAGGAAGCTGAGCGTGGCCTCCAGCAGCATCACGCCGGGCACAGTGAGGCTGGCGTAGATGATGACGGGGCCCATGACGTTCGGCAGCATGTGCTTGAACAAAATGTGCCAGAAGCCTGCGCCCGCCGCGCGTGCTGCGAGTACGAATTCGAGATTCTTCAAAGCCAGCACCTGACCGCGCACGACGCGCGCCATCGTCAGCCACTCGACTGCGCCGATGGCGACAAAGATGAGCCAAAACGCGCGTCCAAAAATGACGACGAGGATGATGACGAAAGTGATGAAGGGAAAGGCATACAGCACATCGACGAGACGCATCATCGCCGCATCCGTGCGCTTGCCTGCCAGTCCGGCGATGAGTCCGTAACCGACGCCGATCACGGACGCGACACCCGTGGCCAGGATGCCCACGAGCAGCGAGATGCGCCCGCCGTGCAGGATGCGTGTGGCCAGATCGCGCCCCAGCGAATCGGTGCCCAGCCAGTGCGCCGCGCTCGGAGCCGTGGCCTTGAGTTCCAGATTCTGATCATTCGGGCCATACGCTGAAAACAACGGCCCGGCGCAACACAGCAGGACGAGCACAGCCAGCAGGATCATCGCCGCCACCGTGACCGGATTACGCACGAGACGCTGCCAGGCCTTGCGCCATGGAGACTGGGAGGAAACGCTGCTCATGCTTTGAATCCGATGCGGGGGTTCAGCAGCGCCTGGAGGATGTCCACCAGCAGATTGAAACCGACGATGAGCAGCGCGTAGAAGGCCGCGGTCGCCATGGCCAGTTCGTAGTTTCGATTCACCGCTGCACCGACGAAATGCTGACCGAGCCCCGGCAGTTGAAACACACTCTCGGTGATGATTGAGCCCGTCATCAAACCCGCCGCTGTCGGACCGAGATAGTTCAGCACCGGCAGACACGCGAGCTTGAAGGAATGGCGGAACACGATCGCCAGCTCAGATGCACCTTTGGCGCGCGCCGTGCGGATGAACTCCTGAGCCAGTGTTTCACGCAAGCCACCGCGCGTGAGTCGCGCGATGGAGGCGCTGTAGATGAAGCCGAGCGTCGCAGCAGGCAGCACCCAGTCATCCGCATCATACCAGCCGGAGGCATTGAACCAGCGCAGCTTCAAACCAAACACGAGCGCCAGCAGCGGCCCCAAGACCATGCTCGGTGTACAAATGCCCAGCGTGGCCGCCACCGTGCTGGCTCGATCCTCCAACGTATTCGGACGCAATGCCGCCAGCGCGCCGATAGGGATCCCAATCGCGAGAGCAATGGCCAATGCCGAAAGACCGACCTGCGCTGACACAGGAAAGGCTTGGGCGATGATTTCCTCCACACCACGCCCCGGCGACTTCGGCGAAGGCGGGAAATTGAAGGTGGCAAAACTCACGATGTGATTCCACAACTGCGTGAGCACCGGCTTGTCCATCCCATACATCACTCTCTGCTGCTGGCGGATGTGTTCTGGCACATCACGCTCACTTTGAAAAGGTCCGCCAGGTGCCAGCCGAAGCAGCCCGAACGTGATGCACAGCACGCAGACAATGACGGCGAGACCTTGCAGGATGCGGCTGAGGATGAAGCGAAGCATTCGTGATCAGTGAGGGGTGTGGCACTTACTGCGGCACGCGCAGTTCATCGTTGTGAATCTGCACGATCTTCCAGTCCCATGGCCAGCGGCCTTTTTTGTGCCAGTGAAAAAACCACGGCTGCGACATGTTGTTTACCTGCGCGGCGACCACGTCGCTGATACCGAGGCCCTTGCCATCCATCTGGATCTTCAGCTTCACCATCGCCAGATCCGGCACGGCCTGAATGTGGACGAGTTCAGTCTTCACGCTCAGCATGATGAAACCACCCAGCACGGTGCTGGCATCATCGACTGCGCTTTCACGGTCATGGCCGTAGTCGTCCATGTAATCGTCCGTGAGCATGGCCTTCACATCATCCCAATCACGATCCTCCACCGCTTCGATGAAAGCCGCCTGCCGCGCCAGCACCTCATCTTTGGGTGACCGGCCCAGCGCCCACCATCCAAACCAAGCCAGCAAGGCGAGCAGAAGACCGGCAATGATGAGATAGAGCGGACGCATGATTCACAGAAGAGCAAGCTGCTGATGACTGACCAGACCACCGCTGACTGCCAGACTCACCCGCCGCCGCGCCACTTCAACCGTCGGCGTGGGTTTGCGACGTTCGGCGCAGAGCACGCGCGTGTCTTTCACACCGACGCGATGCAGCGACTCCTGCATCCGCTTCACCACGCGATCTGGATCATTGCAGTCATCGCTGAGATGCCCAAGCACGACATGATGCAAACCTGGATGCGCGATGGCCTCGAGCAGCTCGGCAGCCTGATCGTTCGACAGATGCCCGTGGTGTGAACTGATGCGTTGCTTCGTGGCCCAGGGGCGTTTCGTATCAGCTTCTAAAAGTTGTGCATCATAGTTCGCCTCGACAAACAAACTGTCAGAACCGCGCAGACGGTCCTTGATGAGGTTCGTCACGAAACCAACATCGCTGAGCACGCCGAGGCGCGATTCTTCATCGGCAATGACAAAACC
>JBEBGU010000297.1:0-5624 GCA_040081325.1 Prosthecobacter sp. | reverse complement strand
ATCTGCATCAGCGAGCCGTGCTATATGAGTCGCTCGCGAAGCTGTGCGACGAGGTGAAGCCGGATGCGCTGATCCTCGGCGGTGATTTCCTGCATGGGACGGGGCTCTTGCCGTATGGAAAGACGCGGCAACTGACGCCGACGCTGTGTGCGATGGCGTTGGGGCCGATTTCGGTTCCGGTGCTGTTCGTGCGTGGCAATCACGAGGACGAGAACTGGTTCGAGTTTCGCGCAGCGTGGAAATCTTTGCACCCAACGGCTCCGCTACGGCTGAACGGCTCCTTCGCCGAAATCGGGAATATCGGCGTGATCGGCTTTCCGTGTGCGATGGGGCAGGAGGAGGCCTTTTCGGAGGGCGAGCCGCTCGGAGGCGAGCATTACGGCTACTGGCTGCCGACTTTGCTAAATGACCACGGCGATGCAGCAAGGCAGCTTTGGGTCATGCACGAGCCACCGACGGGCACGCGGCTTTCTGCCGCCGGTTCCGTGGTGGAAGGGCATGCGTGGTGGCGGGATGCGATTGAGGAGCATCAGCCAAAACTCGTCGTCTGCGGGCATGATCATTCCACACCGATCAAAAATGGCATCTGGCAGGAGCATATCGGCCGCACGACCGTCATCAATGTGGGCCAAAATATGGATGGGCCGCTGCATGCGGCGCTGGTTTTGGAAAAGAATGGCGTGATGTGCTGTGAGCGATTCGAAGCTGACTGAAAACAAGGCTGAGAGTCGGTGCGGAAGAATGATGAACTTTCAGTGAGGCGTACCTGCTTCGACGTCCTTGACCCACTTCACAAGGCACGGCACCCTCTGCTGTCATGCCCAACCTTCGCTGTCAAAGACTGCCCCTCCCCATCTGCGCTCTCATCTTTAGCTTGGGCTTCATCACCCAAGCTCTGGCTGCGGTGTCGCCCTTTCATGACTTCTTGCGTGAGTTCCCCACGGCTTATGCGATCCAGGGGCCATCGGTCGGAGAGGGCGGTGATGAACAGCGCTTCACTCGTGTTTACGAGGAGTTAGTGAGTCGGCTAAAGTTACCGCCAGAGCTATCCACCCAGGCCATCCGCGAACAAGTAGAGAAGCTCAGTCGAGACGAGAAAGCACCACTCATCGATCGTGCGCGGGCTGATTTCGTACGCAGGCAGTATCAGCAGGTAGAGGAACTCGCGATCCAGGCAGGAGATGTTGCACATCGCGCAAAATCCCGCAAGCCCACAGACATCAGTTTAGCTCTGCAACTGGCAGCACTGGCTGCGCTAGAACGCGGGCAGAATGATTCAGCACTCAAGTACATCCAAGTCGCTCAAGGAGAAACTGACCCGAAAAAGGATCTGCTAGCATGGGCACAGATTCAGACCAGTTTGGCTCATATTCACTGGCGCAGCAGCAGGCCAGCGGAGCAAATCAGCACGCTTCGGCTCATCCTCAGCGAATACATGCAGACTGAGGGCGTCACCAATCCATACACGCTGTATTATCACAATGAACTGGCAGCAGCCCTCTACGATGACCGCCAAGATGCGGCGGCGGAGAAAGAGCTGCGTGAGATTCTTCGAATCACCGAAACCAACTTCGGGGCCGATGATGCAAAGACAGTGTCGGTGAGAAAAAACCTAGCGCGCATCCTCGAAAGTCAGGAGCATTTTGAAGACGCAGAAGCCTTTCGGCGTGCCGTCATTGATGTCCAAAAGCGCACGCTGGGGGTCGATAATCCGGTCACTTTGCGTAGCCGAGATCAATTGGTGAAAAACTTGTTTGAGCAGCGCAAGTTTTCCGAGTGTGAAGCCGAAGCCATAGGCCTCTTGGAACTCAGCCAGCGGGTGCTTGGCGTTGATCATTTAGTGACCCTTGCCTGTCAGCTCAAACTTGCTCAGTGTCAGCGTGAGCAGGGCATGATGGCTGAAGCAGAGGCTAAGTTGCGAGTGCTGCAGGAGAAGGAAATCAAAGCCCTCGGAGCGGACCACTTGGAGACACTGAACACAGCTCAAGATCTCGGCGTTTGTCTGAATGCTCAGCGCAAGTATGACGAGGCGGTAAAGGTGCTCAAGCCCGTGCTCGGTGCACGCATTCGTCTCCTCAAATCTGACCACCGCGACACCCTGGACACACGCAGTCAATTGGGGATTGCCTACCAAAACACGGGCTTGCTTGAAGAGGCTGAAATCGAGTTTCGTGCCGTGCTAACGGCGCTGACGAGCCAACTCGGAAAGCAGCATCCGAAGACGGTTTTGGCGACTCAACGAGTCTCTGATTTATTGAATTCACCTGAGGCGAAAGCCCTCATGATCAGCAATGCCAAATCACAGCTCACGACAGCCATTAAAGCCTTTGGCCCCAATGACACACGCACACTTAACACCCAGCTTAGTCTCGCAGGCACTCTCCTGAACCAGGGACAACTACCAGAAGCAGAAAAGGAGTACCGACTGGTTCATGCCAGCCTGACTCGCCTATTAAAAGAAGAGACTCCTGAGAGCTTGAAGATCCTCAGAGAAGTCGCGAACAGTTTGCTCAATCAGAATAAGTGGGCGGAGGCAGAGCCGATCTTCATTCAGGTCTTGCGTGATCAGCGGCGCGTTTTGAAGCCTACTGATCCTGAGATTCTACAGACGCTCTATCTGACGGGGATTTGTCTCGGACAACAGAACAAGATCAATGAAGCACGCCCCATTCTCGAAGAATGTTTAGCAGGCACCAGCAATGTCCCCAACATCCTCCCTGCCTTCGTGGAGAAAGTGAAGAACGTGCTCGATCAGATCATTCAGATTCAACGCCAGCCAAAATCGGATAACAAGGTCGCAACACCTGCGACGACTTCATCACCTGCACCCAGCGCGGCTTCGCTTCCGGCGGATCAAAATGCCAGCGGGCCACAGACGATCAACAAGCCGCTGCCTTTCAAGCCATGAGCTGTTTTTAGCCTGTCACACGCAGCCCCACGACTGCATTGTGACCGCCCATGCCTGAGGCGATTTTGAGAATCTCCGAACCGTGAGAAAGTTGGTGCATCTCTGAAGCCACGCCCGTGAGGCCGGGCAGGTTTGCCGGGAGCGATGGCAGTGCAGCAGAGATCAAGGCCACATCAAGCAAGCCACAGGCACCGAGCGTGTGGCCGGTGAAAGGCTTCAATAATTGAAGCGGCGGCACATCACCAAACGTAGTGCGTAGAGCCTGCATCTCAGCCATGGCGTGATTTGGCGTACCTGTGGCATGAGGGCAGATGAGTGCGGGCCGAGAAAACGTGCTGAGCAACTCCGCTAACGGAGCACCATCTTCGGGAATCATGAGTGAATCGTAGGCGTCGCTATTCGCCGCATAGCGGGTCATTTCCGCCAGACCGCTTTCCGTCAATTCCAACGTCACAGCGACGCCTGCCTCACCGAGGTGCAGGCCCGTGGTCGTGATCGACAGCGGATCATTCACACCATTCGTCGAGAGCAGATGCGTGTCTCGAAAAGCCTGGATCAACTCCGGCACGAGCGGCAGATCCACAGCCACCACGAGCGCGCGTTGAGTCAATCCAGCACGCAGGGCCATCCATGCCATGCCCAGTGCATCCAGGCCGGACGAACAGCCATTGGAGAGCATCTGCCAGGGACCGCGAATGCCCAGTTCAATGCTCACCGCAGCGGCGATCTCACTGTGGATCGTATTGCTCGCACTGAAGCGCCGCACCGGACGCCGAGCCTTATTCTGGCCGAGTAATTCTGCGGCATTGCCACGACTACTGGCGGCAAAAAGCCACGCGCTCTTGGTTTGATCAGCACCCCAGCCCGCTCTCATCACCGCCTGACGCGCCACATGCACAGCCAGATTCGATGCAGCGCCATAGCGTCGTCCTTTCATCACAGATTGATCCGCGATGCGTCCACAGAGCTGGCCGCTGTATACGACGAGGCCTGACTTACCCGCGCGCCAGGCTTCCAGACACTCGGGTAATGATCCGCCGAGAGCGCAGATGGTTTCAACAGCGGTGATCGTCACCTTACTCACAGATCAAAAATCTTTCCTGGGTTCAGCAAGCCCTGTGGATCAAGCGCACGCTTGATGGTGCGCATCAGTTCGTAGCTGGCCTCACCGAGTTGACGTTTGACAAAAGCTTTCTTAGCCAAACCAACTCCGTGTTCACCAGTCACGGTGCCACCGAGTCGGATGGTCTCGTTCACGATATCTTCGAGCGCCTCCTCCACGCGGTGCATCTCCTCGTGATCACGCTCATCGGTGAGGAAGGTGGGGTGCAGATTGCCATCACCTAGATGACCAAAGGTGCCGACTTGCAGGCGGTGCTTCTCTGCCACCTGGCGGATGAATTTGACCATGTGAGCCAACTCAGTGCGCGGCACAGTCACATCTTCAAGAATGGTCGTGGGCCGCAGTCGAGCGAGCGCGGAGAAGGCGCTGCGACGAGCGGTGGCCAGGCGCAAAGCCTCTGCCTCATCAGCGGCAGCACGGACTTCACGGGCACCATTCTTGCGAGCCAGATCCATCATCATCGCGGACTCTTCTTCGACCACCACGGGGTGCCCATCCGTCTCCATGAGCACCACGGCCTCGACATCCGTTGGTAGGCCGATTTTCGCAAAGTCCTCCACGCACTTAACCGTCACTCTGTCGAGGAACTCCAGCGTACAGGGAATGATCTTGGCGGCGATGATGGCGCTGATCGTTTCAGCGGCAGCCTCCATCGAATCATAGAGCGCCAGCATGGTCTTCCGCGCTTTGGGTTTGGGCACCAGCTTCAGCGTGACCTCGGTGATGATGCCGAGCGTGCCTTCACTGCCGATGAAGACATCCTTCATCGAATAGCCCGCGACATCTTTGACACACTTATTACCCAGAGTCGTCAGTGTGCCATCAGGCAGCACCACAGTGAGTCCCATGACATAGTCACGAGTCACGCCATATTTTAAGCCACGCAGACCGCCGCTGTTCTCGGCCACGTTGCCACCGATCGTGCTGATCTTCATGCTGCCGGGATCAGGCGGATAAAACAAACCCACCTTACTTGCCGCATCGTCGATGTCCTTGGTGATGACGCCGCACTGAGCACGCAGCGTCAGGTTTTTTTCATCCACCTCGATGATCTGATCCATCTGAGTCAGGCAGATGACCAGACAGCCTGCGATAGGCACGCTACCACCGCTGAGTCCCGTGCCTGAGCCACGAGTCACGACAGGCACCTCGGCGTCACGGGCAAGCTTCACGCAGGCAGCCACCTCCGGTGAGGTGAGTGGGAAAACTACCGCGCCGGGCCGCACTTTCAATGCAGCTGTGCCGTCGAAGCTGTAAGGCAAAATATCCTCCGCCTCCGTCAGGACACGGTCTGGAGAAAGCGCCGACTGGAGCGCGGAAATGAGGCTGGAGGTCACAGGATGCACGGCGCGGAGTGTGGCCGGGGAAAGCCCAGTGCCAAGCCTGTTCTGCAATGATTGTGGGCTTAATACGGCTCAATCAAAGACACCCAAAGACCACTCATGAGCCAATTCCGAAACCACGTTCTTTAGCCCGTAGGGCTAACCCATGAGTAGCCGGGGGGTGAGGAACGAAACCCCCGGTCCGGTGGAAAGCGCCCTTTTCCCAGCGCCAAACCCCGCGAGGGGTTCCCCCATACGGCAGCTTCGGCAC
>JBEBGU010000994.1:0-1438 GCA_040081325.1 Prosthecobacter sp. | reverse complement strand
GCCACACCGCCTGCGATGCTGGCGAATCCATTCGCGCAGGTGCAGTCAGCTTTACTTGCTCAGGCTCTTGATCAGCTTGATGCCACTTTGCATCCTCAGCAAAGCAGTCAGCAGCCACAACAAGGCCAACAGGACCAGCAGCAACAACAGCAGGGAAAACAAGGGCAGCAGTCCGCTCAGCAGAGTTTGTCTCAGGCTCAGCAGAGTCAGCAGCAGCAGATGGCCGATCAGCGCAATCAGGGGCAGACCCCAGGCTCTCAGCAACCCGGGCAGCAGATGGCGCAGAATCAAAAGCCTGGCCAGAATCAGTCGCAGGCACCGAGTCAGAATGAAGGGGGTAATCTCCAGGCCACCCTCAAAGACGGTGTGCTCGGAGCTGAGATGATCCTCGTGAATGGTGACTGGGGACACCTGCCAAGTAAAATGGCCGAAGACCTCAGCGAAGCTACACGCAGTGAGGCTGCTCCTGAATACCGTGCTGCTATCGAGAGCTACTACAAAGCCATCGCCACCAAGGCGCGGAAGTAGAGAACTCATTCAGGCGTGTGCTCCTGTTCATTGACAAGCTGTGCCTTCAGCCGCGTACTCCTTCATCATGCCACCGCTCGATCCTACAGCTCATGCCCTCAGCGTTAATCGCCGCACCTTTCTCTCTCAGTCGGCTTATGGACTGGGTGGGATGGCTTTGGCTTCGCTGATGCAGGAGGCTCAGGGCGGCATCGCTGGAGCCATGCTCAAACCGCATCTTCCACTGAAGGCAAAGCGCGTTATTTTTCTCTGTATGGCAGGTGGGCCATCGCATCTGGAGATCTTTGATTGGAAGCCGAAATTGAAGGAGTTGGATGGTAAAGCATTCCCTGAATCCTTCACCAAGGGGCAGCAACTTGCTCAGCTACAAGGCGCGGAATTGAAGGCGCGTGGAGCCTTTTGTGAGTTCAAGAAATGGGGGCAAAGTGGCCAGGAGATTTCGGAACTGTTCCCACATCTCGGCAGCGTGGCTGATGACCTGTGCATCATTCGCTCCATGAAGACAGAGCAGATCAATCATGACACGGCGCACGCTTTCATGAACACAGGCAGCATCATCAAGGGGCGCCCCAGCATGGGGTCGTGGCTGCTCTATGGTCTCGGCTGCGAGACGAGTGATCTGCCGGGCTTTGTCGTGCTGACTTCAGCGGGTAAAACAGGTCAGCAACCGGTGTCCGCACGTCAGTGGTCGGCGGGCGTGCTGCCGAGTAAATATCAAGGCATCCAGTTTCAATCTAAGGGGCAGCCGGTGCATTATCTGGGTAGTCCAGATGGCGTTTGCCAAAGCATGCAGCGACAGGTCGTTGATGAGGTCAAGCGACTGAACGGAATCTTGGCAGAGGAGAAACTTGATCCCGAGATTCAGACTCGCATCTCACAATATGAGATGGCTTTTAAAATGCAGTCGAGC
>JBEBGU010000993.1:0-1439 GCA_040081325.1 Prosthecobacter sp. | reverse complement strand
GGCGAGGAGTCCCATCTGGACGGAGGTTTTTTGAAGCATGCTCATGACGTGGAAATCGTGGGTGGATTATTTACCGTCGAAGTCAGACGCTGACGCATCACCAAACAAAGCAGCCGAGGGCTGGCGGCCTTCCTCAGGCAGCTCGATACGGAAATCTTGATTGATAGAGAGGTGCTCACGCCCGCCTTGGATGTTGCCTTGGAGGATGACATCCAGCGGCATCTTTTGGTTAGGCTGCACCAGGCCGCTACAGTCAGCGAGCTGAACGGGGTAGCTGCGCTCACCGATGCGGACTTTCACGCCATTGGGTTCAAACTCATACGGCGTGTCACCGATGTTGGTGATCCAGCAGCGGAAGACTAGGGCGTCTTTGGCTGGCCAGCGCTGGATTTCATAAATGGTACTGGTACGGTTTTTGACGGTGCTGGTTAGATCGAGTGAGTTGCGCTCTTCCCAGCCAGTGTAGAGCGTTGGGTTCAAAGGCTGGAGCGCCTTGCGATTGCGTGCCTTTCCGAGCATGCCCACGAGTTCATCAGCGCTCATGTTCAGGCGCTTATGGGTCACGTCATTAGGGTCGATCTCACGCGCGGCGCTTCTTTGTCCAGGCGGTGAAACGATGACGGCCAAGTTCGCACTCGGGCTGGAAATGAAGCGCAGCAGATGCATTGCGCTGGTGGTGCGGACGGTAGCGTGGCATGGCTCACCTGCTTTGATCAGGCGGACGACTATGGTGTCTGGGAGCGTGTTGTCATAATGCACCACGCAGACGTTCGCCTGTGCCATGGCATTGGCAGCACCGGCTTCCGAGACGAGTCCGTAACCGGTGAGCAGGGTGACGGGCTCTGGGAAGGTGATAGTGGTGGCGACGTTCGAGTTGATGGCGATCTCATGCACCGTGGTGCTGGAGTCGAGCATGACGAGTTCGCGCCCCTCCATGACCTGCGCGCTGGCTGTTTGCATCAGGAGTCCGGTGAGGAGGACCAGGAGTAGGAGTGCGTTCTTCATGACCGGCTGATGATTGGCATTTCGAGCTTGGCTACTTTGTGAATTACAGATGGGAATGCCTTGTTGGTTGCGATGGAGGTGTTGGCTGTCCAGAAGAGGATGATGTCTAGGCTACGTGTCTCCACGAAGGGTTCACCATTGAAGATGCCTTTGCGTGTGATGGTGCCAGTGACCTGGGTCGGGATGGCGGTGGGCAGGCCTTTGCCGAGTTTGATTTGCTCAATCTCCACCGTCTGCTGGATCTGATCACGGGCGAAATCTTCGGCGTCATTCTTGATGAATTGAGTCAAGAACCGCAGGCCGTAATCATCGCAGATGATCGCCAGACGATCTCCATTCATGAGACCAAGAGGGCCGCGCTGAAAGATGGTTTCGACAGCGAGCTGGGTGAGGTCTTTGTGCATCTCACTGGCGTTGTCATAGGTGTCACCAGG
>JBEBGU010000296.1:0-5649 GCA_040081325.1 Prosthecobacter sp. | reverse complement strand
AGTGACCCAGCCCGCTAAACTTGTATCCTGGATCAACCCAGCGCTCGATCACATAGAAAGCGAAATAGTAAGCGCGACTGAAGCCCCAGACGCAGAGCACAAGCAAGAGGGTGGTGCGCCAACTCCAGTTCTCGATGAGCAGTAGTCCTGCCGACATCAGCCCGATCAACAGAAATAACCAGCCTTTTAGCCACATGGCGCGAGTGCTTTGAAGGTCTTGCATAAAGAAGTCTGGTCACCAGACAATCTGGCGAATCGCGTGAATCTACCCTAGACTCGCTAAGACTGTCGAGTTCTTCTGCTTGCCATTCAAGATAGCCACTCATTGATCATGTCCACGCTCAAATCACATCCTATATGCACACTTCTCTGGGGCTGGGATATTCCCGTTTTGGAGCAGGCAGTGGCTTACTTGATGCGCGATTGGCAGCCTGATTCTGGCGCGCTGGATCTGGCTGAGACACTGATCATCGTGCCCACATCCGAAGCGGGTCGCCGGCTCAAAGAAGCGCTCGCGCGTGCCACAGACAAATGTGACCGTGGAGCCAGTGTGCCGTGGGTTTGGACACCAGAACAGGCGCTGTCGCCTTCTCAGGCTAAGCAGGCCATGGCGACTCGAATGCAGGCGCAGATGGCCTGGCAGCAGGCTTTGCAAAAAGTGCCGCTGGATCAACTCACGACGCTTTTCCCCAAGTTGCCTGAAGAGCGCGGCTGGCTCTGGCAGGTGGAAATGGCGGAGCTTCTGGCTGAGTTAAAATCCATCCTTGGTGCGGGTGGTTTGTCGTTTGCAGAAGCTGAGCTGAAAGTGTCACAAGACAGCGTGCGCTGGCGTGAGCTGGCAGTGATTGAGCGTGCTTATCTGAAGGAGTTGGAAGCGGCTGGCTTTCAAGACAGCCAAGCCTTGAAGCGCGCGGTCGCTGCCGAACCTATTTTGCCGGAAGGCATCCGTGAAGTGATCGTATTGCCATCACCGGATCTACCGCCGCTTCTTACGCGCTGGGTGCAGGCTTGCGCTGCTTCTGGCTTACCTGTGACGGTGGCTACTCATGCGCCGAAGGAGCTAAGCGCGAAATTTGATGAGATTGGTCGGCCTCTACCCGCTTCGTGGGGAGACAATGCGGATGTTCTGGTCCCACTCGGAGCCGAGTCGATTCATCTTTGCCATGATGCTGCCGCACAAGCTATCAAGGCGCTGGATCTCATCCGAAGTGCTGCACCCCAAGGACGAGTGGCCGTCGGAATCGGAGATCCAGAGCCCGGCTCAGTGATGATCGAAAAACTGCGACAGGAAGGTGTGCGCGTCTTTGAGCCGAGTGGAGTCGATGCCACACGAGTTGGCTTGTGGCATGTGTTGCAGCAGGTGCAGAGTTTGTTAGCCAGCGGATCATGGCGTGCCTTTGCCACGCTGCTGCGCGTGCCAGAGGTGCGTGAAGCGCTGGCTCCAGGTGCGGGTCTGCATCTGCTCGGTGCCGCCGATGATCTAGCTGCGAAGCACATGCCCGTGACGCTCGTTCACGCTCAAGAGCTGCTGCGCATTCATGGTGGAGTGGACTTCACTCCGCCTTCCTTGAACCAAGAAAAGCGGACTGAAGCCCACTCCATAATGCGGCAGACTAAAGTCCACCTCACAAGCGCGGTGGATGCGATGTTGGCGCTTTTGAAAGAGATGCAAAAGCAGCCGCTCGTCGAAGCGGCACGGGCGTGGCTGCTGCGACTTTATGGCGAGCGGCAGTTCGACCCAAATCATCCACAGGATCATCTGACCACCTCATTGGGTGATGCATGGTTGGGCATATGCGAGCAGATCCAGGAGGAGACGAAGCGCTTCGGTTTAAAAGCAACGACGGGTGAGTTGCTCGCTCTTTCGCTCCAAGCGCTCCGTGACAAATCATTGACGGAGGCGCGTGGGGAAGTCGATCTCGTGCTTCAAGGCTGGCTGGAACTGTTGTGGGAGCCTGCGCCGAATCTCATCGTGGCGGGCGTGAATGAAGAGCATGTGCCGGGTATCCTCATCGCCCATCCCTTCCTGCCGGATCGTGTGCGGGAGAGCTTGGGTCTCAATTGTCAGGCCACTCGTTTCGCGCGTGATGCCTATCTGCTGCGTGCGCTGGCCGAACAACGTTTAGTGAACGGCTCGCTGCATCTGCTCTGCGGTCAGTGGAGTGATCGCGGTGATGCGCTGCGCCCTTCGCGCCTACTTTTGTTGTGTGATGACAGCGCGCTGCCAGCTCGCGTTGGCCATCTTTTCCCGAAGGATGAAAGCAGCGCCGGACACAGCATAGAGCCGTCGCGCAGCATTGCTTGGAAGCTGTGTACTAAAATCGAAGCACCAGCAGTGGAGACAATATCGCCCTCGCGTCTGCGTTCGTATTTGAGCTGCCCGTTTCGGGACTACTTCACGAACGAACTCGGCATGGCCGCTGTGGACCCGACGAAGCGTGAGCTGGCTGCGACTGAGTTTGGCACATTGGCCCATCATGCGTTTCATCGGCTAGCGCTGGATGAAGCGATGAAGCGCAGCACCAATCCGAAAGAGATTGAGGAATTCCTCGTTGAGGCTGCGCGCACGCAGATGCACCAGCTTTATGGCAAACGACCTGCGCCGCTGATCACGATCCAGTTTGAAACGCTGACGCAGAACCTCCGCTTTGCAGCAGAGACGGAGGCGGCCCAGCGACAGGATGGCTGGCAGATTTATCTGGCTGAAGAAAGCTTCGGTAGCATCAAAGACGAAACTCCACTGTTGATCGAAGGCGCTCGTCTGCGTTGCAAGATCGACCGCGTGGATCGTCATGAGAAGTCGGGTCATTTGCGTGTGCTGGATTTCAAGACATCTGACAAGGCCAAGTCACCACTCGAAGCTCATGCCGATAAGATTGGGCCACGCAAGAAGCTCTCTGAGGCAGAGCTTTGGAAGACGTTCGAGCATAGCGATGGCCAGACCTATCTCTGGCGTGATCTTCAGCTTCCGCTCTATGCTGCAGCGCTTCGTCTGCGTGGCTTGCGGCCAGAGGCTGTGGGCTACTTTGCCATGCCAAAAAGTGTGCAGGAAACGGGCGTGCAGTTGTGGGCAGATTTTAGTGATGCCTGGATCGACCGAGCACTGGAATGCGCTGCGGAAATCGTCCGGCGTCAGCGAGCGGGTAAGTTCTGGCCGCCTGCTGATAAAGCTTGGCCGCAGAGCTATGACGAACTCTTCCTCGGCGACATCACGCAAACGGTGGAGCTTCTGTGAACTCTAGGCTGGCATTCGCTACGCCGTTCTTGTTCTGCCTGCGATACACGCACCTTGCCGTTCGTTCGTTGTTCGATGCGATCCCTCTACCTTGCTCTCATTCTGGTTTCTTCCGTCGCTGCGGAGGACGCAGGCACGACCTTATTTCAAAACGTCTGCGCTCAATGTCATGGACTGAGAGGTGAGGGCAAAGAGGAGGTCAAATCGCCCTCCATCGCTAATTTACCGGCTTGGTATGTGACGACGCAGATCACTAACTTTCACGATGGCAAACGTGGCACCGACACCGCCGTCGATCCGCAGGGAGCCATGATGGCAGCGATCGCCAAAGCCCTGAAGCCAGAGCAGATTCAAGCCGTGGCTAAGCATGTGGAAAAGCTGCCGCTAGTCGTCCCGGCTAAACGCGAGGTCGATGGTGCGGACGTTGCAGGCGGGCAGTTGCTTTTTTACGAGCGCTGCATGGAGTGCCACCGCTACAATGCGAGTGGTGAGATGGCCTTTGGTAGCCCGCCGCTAGTGGGTAGGCAGGGTTGGTACCTGCTGGCTCAGCTGAAGAAATTCAAGAACCTGCATCGCGGTGCGGCCAAGGGTGATGAGAAGGGCGCAAAGATGGTGCAGATGGCCACGCTCTTTATCGAAGACGAACAAACGATGAAGAATGTCATCGGCTACATCCTGACCTTGAATCCGCCAGCAACAGCAGCCGAAGATCTTTTCAAACCCGCAGCGGGTCAGCGCTGACAAAGCGCGGCGCTCGGGTTACACTCGCAGCATGAGCGCCACTCTCACCCTCATCGCAGCCGTCTCGGCGGACGGGTTCATCTCCACGGGAGTCGGTGTGCCATGGGATCTGCCAGCAGATCGTGCGCACTTCAGAGCTTACACGCAGGACAAATGGTTGCTGCTCGGCAGGCGCACTTTTGAAGAGATGCAGGGCTGGTTTCAGCCGGGGCATCACCCGCTGGTGCTCACGCATGATCCAAAGCTCGAAGTGCTGCATGGCTCCACGGTTTCAACTGTGCCTGAGGCTCTGCGACTGGCTCAAAGAGAACTCGTGTGCTGTGGCGGTGCTCAGACGTATGCGGTAGCGATGCCGCACGCGCATCGTCTCGTGATCACGCAGGTGCATCAGATTCTCGGCAGTGGATTGGCCTTTCCAGAAATCTCATCGCGTGAGTGGGAGCCAGTATCACGAAGAACCCACGGGGTGAATGATGGCCACGCATTCGCATTTGAGATCGTCACCTATCAGCGCATCCAGCGGCTGGATCTGGCAGCGTGAGCGGAAACGGAGTTGAGAGTTTTTAGTTGAGGGTTGAGAGCCTGAAAATGAACTCCTTGAGTGAATGAAAGCGGATCACCTTTGGGTGGTTATTCACCGACGACTCATTCGGTTGCTTCACCATCTCTCAACTCTCAACTATTCACTCTCCACTAAGACTCTAGGATCAGCGCCGATTCGTCATCGCGCCGCGCAGGGCGGTGCGGTAGTTCACGATGGCGTCGGAGATGGCGCTGGAGACAGATTGACGATAGGTGTCAGAGGCGATGAGGCGGCACTCGTTGCCATTGGTCACGAAGCCACCTTCAAAGAGAACTCCAGGGCGCTTGCAGCCGGTAAGCACACTCCACTGCGCGCGCTTGATGCCACGATCCACGAACTTGAAGCGACTGATGACCATGGCGTGAACGGCGGTGGCGAGGGCGATGTTGGCGGAGTCGTGAGAGTTCCCGGTGAGACCGTTAGCGTTGTAGCCGCCGCCGCGTTCGAGGCTGGCTGAGCTGCCCTGCGGCGTCAGCGCAAAGGTTTCGATGCCAGTGGCGGTGCTGCTATCACCCGAGTTAAAGTGCAGGCTGAGGAAGATGCTGCGTGGTGTGGCATTGGCGATGGCGACGCGACCGCCGAGCGTGATGAAAGTGTCTGTGCTGCGGGTGAGGATGACTTTGAAGCCCTTCTTCTGCAGCGCGTCTTTGACGGATGCGGCCATCTTTAGCGCAAAGTCTTTTTCATAACCATAGACGCCACGAGCACCGGCATCGTGACCGCCATGACCTGCATCGACGACAACGGTATCAAACGGCTCTGCATCGGTGATGTAGGTTGGGCGCAGGACAGGGTCGATCAACTTGCAGAGATCCAGTCGGGAAAAGAGCGCGCTGCCAGCGTGCTCGGTGACGGGATAGCTGAGGATGAATTTGATGTTATTGATCAGGATTTCCTGACTGCCGATCTGCGCTTTGAGGATCAGGTTATTCGACTTCAACCAGACGTGTGAGCCATCGATTTTGTAGGAACTGAAGCGGTAAAACTGATGGATGCTTTCGGCGGTGATGTAGTCGCGGCCATTCTGTTTCACGACCTTCCAGCCGGCAGACTGAGCGGAGGGCAGCGGAGTGGTGGGCTCGGTTCTCGG
>JBEBGU010000295.1:0-5659 GCA_040081325.1 Prosthecobacter sp. | reverse complement strand
GAACAGCGTGATGGTTCAAAACGCCTGTGCATCAGCGGGCGATGTGGAGACCCTCTTCCTCTCACTCATCGGGCGACTGCCCTCCGCCACCGAGCAGACCCGAGCGCAGCAGCATGTCGCTGAATCTCCGCAAACCTCCAGCCAGGACATTGCCTGGGCCCTGTTCAACACGACGGAGTTTTTGTTCAGGCCGTGATAAAAGCGGTTCAAGCCGCGCTAGTTCTACCACAGGGGCATTTGCTGGGTCGTTCCCCGCAGTAATGTACCCTTTAATGTTCTGCCTCTTTTTGTTCTCGTTGCGATTCGAGTTCTTCGAGGTCTTCAATTGTGACCTCTTCCATTCCTGCGTCCAGAAGCGCTTTCGTAGCATCAATTGATAGCTTCAGACTCGCACGTCCCCTGAGAGGGTTAAGTGATCCGCTGACAATCGCAACGCTCATAAATCCATGCTCTCGACATCCGTATATCGAAATCCGCCCCATCCCGCGCTTAACATCATATCGGTATGAACATTCCAGTTCAGATTCAGGCCTCGAACCACCCTCGGTAATCGCGGGGCATGGCAAGCCAGCAAGGATCTCGGGGATCTTTGCCGGTAAGTCATCGGAACAGCGATAGATGATGTATCCCATTTTCTTGGCAGAACGACTCGGTCAGGCGTCGGCGAGCGGGAAGCGTCGATGACACGACAGATGCCATTCGAGCCGTTGCCTACATTCGTTCGGCTTTGTTTCCATAAAAATAGGTTCGGATTTTTGATTTCAATGTGTGCTCGGTGATTTCTCCACTCAATGTCCATACCGGTGAAAAGCTGGATGAATTGTCACTGGATTCATCCACTAGATGAATCGTGCTGGATGAGGCGAGCAAATCGAACTCACAATGTGCATTGAAGAAGTGATATTGATGCATTCCAAGATCTTCCATCTGAAATCCCAACTCACTCCCAATTTTGCTGAGGGGAAGCGGCGAACAACAAGAGGCAACTGCGAGGGAATTCTTTCGAGCCGTCATGCAGGACGACAAAAGTAATGCACCAGATAACCAGATTAGCCGATGTATGAGGGTGCGCATGCTGTTGACCATATCAACGTCCCGGATCAGGCGAGGCGAGCGGGAGGCGCCGATGGCACGACAGATGCCATTCGAGCCGTTTCCTACATCCGTTTTCGGTTTTGGTTGGTTGGTTGGAGGATAAACGCATACATCAGTGAATCATAGGCCACGGTATGTGAACGCCCCGGAACCAAGCAATGAATATTAGCGCCGCAAGGGTGTAGCTGGCGACATTACCCCAAAAGCAAGCACGCACCACGTCCCGAGTCTGGATGCTCTGAAGCCATCTCTGAAGCAGGAAATTCTCAACGATAACGCTCACCAAGAAGGCACCAAGCCAGGAGAGGGTCGTGTGAAGCAAGGAGACCTTGATAGCGGTGAACCCGCCGAGGGCAAAAATGCCAACAAAGAAGCTTGCGACATTGGCAAGTAAGACTCTGCCGAACAGCCAGCCAAACCTCTCTCTTCGATGAATCAGCAGCCAGATCACCCACGCTTCGAGTGGAAGTTCCACGACAACATGAAGGCCGAAGAACTGGAATCCATAGGGGAATGAAGCGCTCCAAATCGTATTCGCGAGAATGGCTGGTAGCAGCATGGGCTTGTGGGGATGGACTCAGCTTTATGCCGAACAGTGAAAATCATTCACAGATGGTGGGGTTTGTCAGCAGCTTTATAGCCCACGGATTTGAGGAAATTACGGACATCATCGTTCATGAGTGTCGTTTTACCCTCCCATGCCGTACTCAGGCAACAAGAATGTAGGGCGAATCAATCCTGCTCATCTTGTGAATCCTGTAGCTCTTTCATGGCACTCTTAGGGTTCGCAAACCCTGACCGACCGAGTGCGCATCCGCGCGCTTCCAGCTTTGACATTCCCGCGCCTGCCCGCTAATCCTAGCGCCCCATTAATCCAACACGCCTTTCCCTATGAGCACCAACTCCGCTAAGAAGATCATCAATGACCCGCTGAAATGTGCCGACGACCTCTTTGAAGGTCTTATCTTCGCTTATGATGGCAAGGCACGCGGTGTGGGTCGCCGCTCCATCATCATGAATGATCTGCGTCCAGATGCTCCTGCCTTGCTCGTCGGTGGTGGTGCTGGTCATGAGCCGATCTATCACGGGCTTGTCGGTAAAGGCATGGCTGATGGCGCTGCTGTCGGTGACATCTTCGCTGCGCCGCCGCCGGACATCGTTCTTGAGGCCACCGTCGCGGTGAATCGTGGCAAGGGCGTGCTCTATCTCTATGGCAACTACGCCGGCGATGTGATGAACTTCGACATCGGTGCTGAACTCGCCGCTGATGAAGGCATCACGGTGAAGACCGTCATCATCAATGACGACGTGTGCTCAGCACCGCCGGACAAGAAGCATAATCGCCGTGGCGTGGCGGGACTCGTGCCCGTGGTGAAGCTCGCGGGTGCAGCGGCTCAGGTCGTGGACAGTCTCGATGAGTTGGTGCGCATCGCCCAAAAAGCCAATGACATGACTCGCACCGTCGGTGTCTCCACCAAGCCCGGCTCCATTCCTGCGACTGGTGCACCGACCTTTGATCTTGCGGATGATGTGATCGGTCTCGGCATGGGCATTCATGGTGAAAAAGGCGTCGGCCTGATCCCCATGTGTACGGCGGATGAACTCGCCCCAAAGATCCTCGATCTCCTTTTCGCCGATGACCTGCCGCTCAACGCAGGTGATGAAATCGTCTTCTTTGTGAACAGCCTCGGCTCCACTCACATGATGGAGCTACTCATCATGCTGCGTGCTGCGAAACCGATCCTCGAAGCCCGTGGTCTCAAGGTACATCAGACCATCGTGGACAACATCGTCACCTGTCAGGAGATGGCTGGCGTGAGTTTCAGCATCACCAAGCTCGATGCCGAACTGAAGAAGCTCTGGGACATGCCCTGCGAAAGCGTCGGCTACACAAAGCTCTAATCACTGCGCGACTTAAAGCGCGTTTGCTTCTCTCGAAGTAAATGAACTGAACCTGTAATTATGCGTATCGCACTGCTGCTTATTATTCTGGCGCAGTGCGCCCAAGCTGACTTCCCGGCTCTCTACAATAGCGAGCCGGGTGATCCGCAGCCCATGTCTCCCCAAGACGCGCTGAAGTCGCTCAAACTACCGCCTGGTTTTAAAGCCACACTTTTTGCTGCCGAACCAGAGGTGCAGAATCCCATCGCCATGGCCTGGGATCACAAGGGCCGCATGTGGGTGGCGGAAAACTACACCTATGCGGAGCGGGCCAAGCGCTTTGATCTCGGGCTCAAGGACCGCGTCATCATCCTCGAAGACAAGGACTGGGACGGCGTGGCAGAGACACGGAAAGTCTTCATCGACGACGTGCAGATGCTCACCAGCGTCGAGGTCGGGCGCGGTGGCGTGTGGCTCATGTGCCCACCGCAGGTGCTCTTCATCCCCGATGCCAATGGCGACGACATCCCCGACGGCCCGCCGCAGGTGATGATCGATGGCTTCACCGTGGCCAAGGACAACTACCACAACTTTGCCAACGGCCTGCGCTGGGGTCCCGATGGCTGGCTCTACGGACGCTGCGGTCACTCCTGCCCCGGTCTGCTCGGCGTGCCCGGCACGCCGGATGAGCAGCGCATCCCCATGAAGGGCGGCATCTGGCGCTTCCATCCCGAGCGGAAAATCGTCGAGGTGCTCACCCACGGCACGACGAATCCTTGGGGTCATGATTGGGATAAAAATGGCGAGATGTTCTTCATCAATACCGTCACCGGTCATCTCTGGCATCTCATCCCCGGCGCGCATCTCACCGACTCCAGCACGATGAATCCGTATGTGTATGAGAAGCTCGATACCATCGCCGATCACTACCACTACGACCGCAGCGGCAAATGGAGCGACTCACGCGACGGCAAGGCCAACGACTTCGGCGGCGGTCATGCCCACATCGGCATGATGATCTATCAGGGCGACCAATGGCCCGAGTCGTATCGCAACAAGCTTTTCACCCTGAACATGCATGGTCGCCGTGCGAATGTGGAGCGGCTGGAGCGCAACGGCAGTGGCTACGTCGGCAAGCACGAACCCGATGTCTTCCTCAGCGATGATCCGTGGTTCCGTGGCATCGAGATCAGCACCGGCCCCGACGGCAGCGGCTTCATCCTGGACTGGAGCGATACCGGCGAATGCCACGAAAGCACCGGCGTGCATCGCACTAGTGGCCGCATTTTCCGCATCAGCTATGGCGATGCGAAGAAGCCTGAGACGCCTTTCGCGTGGAGGAAACCGTGGCCGAAAGCTGACCTCAAAGGTGATGAACATCAGCGCGTGCTGGCGATCCGTGAGCTGACGCAGTTCTGGCCCATCGACCTCATCACAGGCGCGCAGCATCCTCAGGCGATCCATGAAATCCAGGATGCTGAAACTTTGCGCGATCTCGCCCGCACCGACACGTCCAGCCTCGTCCATCTCACGCTCGCTTCCACACTTCAACGCCTGCCATTGAAGAACCGCGCTGAGCTTGCCATCGAACTGCTGAAACACGCGCAGTATGCCGACGATCCCTTCCTGCCCTCCATGGTCTGGTTTGGCATCAGCCCGCTGGCAAAGCATGATCCTGCCGCGCTGGTGAAGCTCGCGCCGCATTGCACCTGGCCGAAGACGCTGAAGTGGCTCACTCGCAGTCTCGCCACGCAGCCGGAACATCTGAATGCGCTGCTTTCTTCGTTCGGAGCACCGCCTTTAGGCGGAACGAAGTCTCCTGAGCCTGCCACCTTCAAAGAGCCGGCTGAAGCCGGTGCTCCGAACTTCCAAGCCATTCTCGAAGGCATGTCCGAAGCCTTCAAAGGTCTGCGCAAGGTGCCGAAGCCGGAGGCTTGGGATGCGTTCGTCTCTTCGTTCGGAGCACCGCCTTTAGGCGGAACAAAGTCTCCTGGGGCCGCCACCTCAAAAGAACCGTCTAAAGCCGGTGCTCCAAACTCTGAAACACTGATCCGCGACCTCGCCATCCTCTTCGGTGATGGCGGCGCGCTGGATGACGTTAAGAAGATCGTGCTCGATGCCCAAGCCGATCTGCCCACCCGCGAGGCCGCTTTGAAGACTCTCATCGACGCCCGCCCCGCCGATCTCCGCGCGCTGTGCGAGTCCCTGCTTGAAGTGCGCGGGCTCAATGTCGCCGCCGTGCGTGGGCTGACGCTGTTTGATGATCCTGCCATCGGCCAACGACTGGTGAAGGACTACCGCAAGTTCTCCAGCACCGACCGTCTTGCCGTGCTCGATGCCCTCGTCTCCCGCCCCGCCTGGGCCGCGGCGATGCTCGAAAGCATGGGCAAAGGCCAGATCGCCCGCAGCGAAGTCACCGCCTTCCATGCCCGCCAGATCCGCGCTTTCGAAAACAAAGACCTCGCCAACAAGCTCACTGAAGTCTGGGGCGAACTCCGCGAGTCCGCCGCCGACAAGAAACAGCTCATCGAAAAGGTCAAAAAGCAGCTTGATGCCGCCACGCTGGCCAAGGCCAATCTTAGCCAGGGCCGCGTCCTATTCACCGCATCGATCAATGGCCTATTGGCAGAGCCCGATCACACGGCTTACGATGCTTCCAAGGCTGCTGTTTCCAGCTTGGTCC
>JBEBGU010000294.1:0-5666 GCA_040081325.1 Prosthecobacter sp. | reverse complement strand
TCGTAATGTCCAAAAGGTCGCACCGGTGTTTTATCACCCCGCAGCGGTGCCATCTCAGGCGTGTTGAACATGGGCGTCTCTGTCGCCGGTTCGTAATTTCGCCCGGCTTCAACCATCAGCACCTTCACGCCATTGAGCGCCAAAATCAGCGCCGCCATCCCACCACCCGCGCCGGAGCCCACGACGATGACATCATACTGCGGTTTCGTTTTGCGGTCGGTGAGGAGAGGCATGTTCGGAGATTAGGCAATGAGCCAAACCAAGTCTCGCAAATTCTCGTTCGTTGATCAAAACTCTGCAAAACCCAATGATCGTCATCGAACTTCTCATCGATATCCTCATCAGTCTTCTGGAGTTGCTATTCTGGCCTGCGCGCTGGTGGAAGGAGCACAATGAGAACTCACGGATCGGCACCTCGCCGATTGAAAAAGAAGCCGAGCATTGCTGGACCCGGATAGCGTTGATCATCCTTCTTGTCATCACCGCCATTGTCACTGTCGGATGGTGGTTGGTATGATCGAGCCATGGTGTTTCAATCCTTCAGGAAGCGATGCATGGCACCAATCCAACGTCGGTACACCGCGCTTCACACTGTCATGAATGTCATGGGAAACGCCACAACCCAATGGTGGTCCGCAGCTCTTGACCGCTTTCTGCAAAGTCGGCTAGCGCTAGGGTATGAATTCTCTGCCTGTGCGTGTGATCGTTGCCTTTCTGTTCTTTCTGTCCGGACTGGCGGCGCTGATTTATCAGGTGGCATGGCAGCGGCTGCTTGTGGTGTTTGCCGGAGGTGATGTGTACTCGATCACCCTCATCGTCACGGCTTTCATGACTGGGCTGGGGGCGGGTAGTCTGACCGGTGGTGTGCTGGCAGACAGGAGCACGCCTCTCCGCAATCTCATGCTCTTTGGTGCGGCAGAGTCGCTAATCGCCATCTTTGGGCTCGCCAGCAAAGCTCTGTATTATGACCTGCTTTATTTGCAGTTCGGCGGTGTGGTGGATTCGCGTGTTTTGACAGCGCTGGTGCTTTTGCTGAGCCTGCTCATCCCGACATTCCTGATGGGCGTGTCACTGCCGTTGCTCGCTCGGGCGATGATCCATGATCTCCCTGAAGCGGCGGTCAAAACGGGATGGCTTTATGGTGTGAACACGCTCGGTGCAGCCATGGGGGCTCTGGCGGCGACCTGGATGCTGATGCCGCAGCATGGCATCGAGGGCAGCATATACCGGGCGGCGATGCTGAACGCTCTCTGCGCACTGGTGGTGGTGCCGCTGGTCCTCTGCCGCCATAAGCCGGTGCCGATGAACACGGCCCCGGAGCCGTCAGCCGTACCGCCAAGCATCCTGGAGGCACCGTGGAATCTGAAGCGCTGCCTGCTCATCTATGCGCTCTCAGGGTTCATTGCACTGGCCCTGGAAATGGTCTGGTTCCGACTGCTGGGGGGCATGCTCAAATCAACGGCGTTCACTTTCGGCACGCTGCTGGCACTTTATCTGACGGGTGTGGGGGCAGGTTCGCTGGCGGGCACTAAGCTCGCGGCACGATGTCACAGGCCGGGCGCTGTTTTTCTGTGGTTGCAAACCAGCACGGTGCTGTATGCAGGACTCATCACCGCCGCCATGCTCGCTGCCGTGCATCACTGGTCGCCTTTGAGAGAGGTGCGGAGGTACTTCGACAGCTACGAGCCCGTCGATGCCAACACGGCGCTGCTGCTGATTCAGAAATGGTGGGATGGCACGGCGCTGCCGGAGGAGCTTGCCGTGGTCTGGATCTTCCCCACACTGCACTTCGGCCTGCCACTGCTCATGATCGGACCACCGACTTTCCTCATGGGACTGAGTTTTCCCCTGCTGCAAAAAGTAGCGCACAGCGATCTTGCCAGCGTGGGTCGGCGCATCGGATGGATCCAGTCAGCGAATATCGCTGGAAGCATGATGGGAGCAGTCACCGTGAGCACCTGCCTGCTGCCGCTGCTGGGCACGGCTGTCACACTGAGCTGTCTGGTCGTGCTGAGCGCAGTGTTCGGATGGCTGGCGGTGCGCAGCATGGGAATGAGGCCTGCTTTCCATGCCGTGTGGATCACTTTGATCCTGGCGACTGTCGTTTTCATTCCTGATCAGCGCACCCTTTGGGCTCGTGCTCACGGCACCACGCCGGAGCGCATTCATCTGGCGGAGGATGGCGCGGGAGTGTCACTGCTGAAGAAGCCGGCTCCTGACGAAAGCCCAGGCGCTCCGACCGTGGTCTTTGTGAATGGCATCGGCCAGAGCTGGATTCCCTTTGGTGGTGTACACAGCCTGCTCGGCGCGCTGCCCACGCTCCTGCATCCGAGACCGGAAGAAATAGCCATCATCGGCCTGGGTTCAGCGGACACGCTGTTCAGTGCCTTGGCGCGTTATGAAACACGTGAAGTCGTGTGCATTGAGATCGTCGGCGCCCAGTTCGACACTCTGCGCGCCCATGCCGCCGGAACGGACTATGCCGCTCTGGGCCATGCGTTGGATGATCCACGTGTCCGACATGTGAAAGGCGATGGCCGCCTGCATCTCATGACCACTGGCCAGCGCTTCGACATCATCGAGGCGGATGCCCTGCGACCGACCAGCGCACACTCGGGCACGCTTTACTCAGAGGAGTACTTCAGTCTGCTCAGCCAGCGCTTGAAGCCTGGTGGTTACGCCGTCACCTGGAGCCCCACGCAGCGGGTGCATGACACATTCGTCAAAGTCTTTCCGCATGTACTCAGCGTGGGGCCGATCCTCATCGGCAGCAATGAGTCCATCGAAATTGATGCCGCCAGTTTGCAGTCACGGCTCGGTTATCTGGAGGTGCGGCAGCACTTCCGCAGTGCTGGAATCGACATCCGAGCTCTGCTAGCCCCCATCCTAGACGCGGGTGTGACTGCCTTCGGCCCTGAATACGACCGATCGAGGCTCATCGACACCAATACGGATGTCTTCCCCAAGGATGAGCTGTCCCTGCCAGCCCTCTGGGGTCAGGCACAGGCAGAGGGTCGCTGATCATTTCATGCCGCCTCCACCGCATTCGCAGGGATGCCTTCAGCGCGCAGGGCTTGCAGAAACTCCAGCACGGCACTGACACGGGCGAGCGCGATGCCGTGCTTGGCGGCGGCGTTTTTCCAGAGATCAAAATGGCGGGCATAGGCGCGCAGGTAGCTCTGCAAAAGATCAGCCTCCACTCGGTGCTCGTGTGGCTGCTGGGTTTCGGCATCGATGAATTCGTAGTTCCCATCCCAGTCCGGCGCGCTCTCCTGCCGCGTATAGGGTGCGAGCACGATGCCGCGACCATTGCGTGCGCCGAGCGCGGCGAGCAGACTCTCGGGTTCGGCGGGGAAAAGCAGATCGCTGATGAAGAGGCGCATCGCGCCAGATCGGAAGGGGATGCGCGAGAGGGCTGGTGCTTCGGCACTTTCAGGTAGGCGCTGCACTTCCTCCGGCCAGCGTCCGGCCAGCACGGCCTCAGTTTCCAAAGAGAGATGCTGCTGACCACGGACGGCATAGCAGCGCACCGTGGCCCCGGTTTGCAGTGACGCCTCCAAGGCATAGGCCAGTAGTTCGAGCGTGCGCTGTTCCTTGTCAGGCGTGGCAAACATCGAGTCGCTGACATCGAGCACCAGATCCACGAGAGGGCGCACTTCTTCGCGATATTGCTTCATCGTGTAGGTGCCGGTGCGGGCGTAGGCCTGCCAGTTGATCTGGCGCGGATCATCCCCCGGTAGATAGATGCGGTGGTCCTGGAAATCGAGACTGCTGCCCACTCCCGCCCCCATAAACTCGCCAGCGTGACCGCGCCAGCGTTGCTGCCTGAACGGCAGCTTCAACACCCGCGCCCATTCACGAGCACGCACATGGATGGCGCAAAGTTGGTCGGGCGACTGAGTCATCGAGGTCATGCGGCCATGAGCTTTGCCTCGCCACGCACAGGCCGTAGTTTGCGCCAAGCGAGTACGCTGAGTGTGGCCATGAGCAGCGGCCAGACGGCAGCGCAGAGCATGGCGATCATGAGGAATTCTTTGCGTGGAGCGCCGCTGGGAATTGAGTCTGCACCCATGATGGCTGAAGGCGGTAGCAAGGCTAGAAACAGGGGCTGCTCTGAGGCGCTCTTGGCCACAATGACGCCGAGACCGGTGAACATACCGGCGAGAAGCTGCACGAGCGCAAAGCCGCAAATGAAGAGGGGCAACAGATCGTTCGAGCGCCGAGTGGGTAGGATTTGAATGCCAGCAGTGACCATCCAGATCGTGCTGCAAACGAGGATGTGATAAGGCAACACCTCTGGCCCGGTGATGGCCGCGAGTGCGCCGCCCAGACACAGCGCTGCGACGAGGGTGAGCCAGAAGCCGCTCGCCCATCCGGGTGTTAGCACTCGCATCATCATGCGGCCCATGAGTCCACGTTTAAAGAAGGGCACATAAGCTGAAGGCACTTCATTTTGTGTCTCAGTCATCGCATCCAAAGTCATGAAGCCCGCCACAATATAGGCACCCGTCAGCCAAAATTCCTGACGAGTGAAAAGGGCGATCAGCAGTGGGATGAAAAACGCGACGAGGTGCACGCAGCGCTTCAGCCAAGCAAGTGGCGCGGCGGGTGATGAGATGCGTGAGGCAGCGAGGCTCAGGCAGGCGAAGATAGCCCATGCAGTAGCCAACAAAGTGCCAACGATGGTCACTCCCCAGAGGCCGCTACCCATCGCCAGACCAGGGTAGATCGACCGACCTGAGATGGTAGAGACCATGAGACCGACGACACCGAAGCCGCCAAAAATCATCGGCACGAGAATGATGGTTAGCCGCAACCAACTTTGCTGAATGGTGGAGAGTGCCACGAGCAAGGCGGCGATGACGATGCCGACCAGCCATTTCAGCGCCAGCATGTTCAGCTCGAGCATGAGATCGATGCCGCCGAAAACATAACGGGCGACGACGTAGGGCATGAGGCTGAGCGCGATGAGTAGGGACTGAAGCGCTACGCTGGCCCATTTACCAAAGACGATGCGACTGCATGAGAGGCGCGTGAGCATGAGCATGTCGAGCGTGTTCATTTTCACCTCTTCAGCGAGGGCATTGGAAACGCGAAATGGCATGATCAAACAGAGCACGAGCGTGGCAAGAGCGTCGAGCATCCAGCGTGTTTCATCGGTGTTCGGAGATGAGCCGGTGATCAGCGTGATCAGGATCAGGAGCACATGCATGCCCAGCATGGTGGAGCCAAAGGAGCGCGTGCGCAGGCCCTGGCGCAGTTCCTTCACCACCATCGGCGAGAGGCGATCTGAGAAATCGGTGAGTGGTGTCAGCGTCGTGGTCATGCAGCGGGCTATGAATGCGCCAATCGCGGGTGGTGTGGCAATGCATTTCTCCTGTTGAAACCTGTTTCTAAAGCAGCACCTCTTCACGAATGAAGCAACCCGGCTTCCAGGCCTCTGAACCCCAACCTCTCGAAACCAGCCGCACCCGCCGTGCGCGCGGCTACCATCGTCCTGGGCGCTTGCTGCTGGTGGCGCTGTTGCTGGTGCTCGCCTTGCTTGGCAGCCTGGCCTTTCTCTGCGGTGTGGCGGCCATGATGCTGACTGGCGTGCGTGAGTGGGGCTGGCTGGCACTGGCTGGGCTGGGCGTCTTTGCCGCGTCACGAGTCGCGGTCTTTGCGCT
>JBEBGU010000293.1:0-5677 GCA_040081325.1 Prosthecobacter sp. | reverse complement strand
CGTGGCGCTGCCCGTGAGCGTGACATTCACGGCCAGGCTGCTCGTGATGCTGCCCGTGCGAGTGATGGTGAACGAACCTGGATCAACACCTTCACGAGCACTCGCATCACTGGCGATGACGCTGAGGAATGGCTCATCATCGGTGATGGTCACAGTGGCTGCGCTGAGCCCACTGATGCCATAAGGCCCGGCATTGAGTGTGGCGATGACCGTCTCGCTGGGCTCGGGCGTGCTGTCGTTCAGCGGTGTCACGTTGATGACAGCGGTGGCGCTGTTGGCGGCGATGACGACGGGCACGGTGATGGCGCTAAAGTCACCGCCGCTGGTGGCCGTGCCGCTGATGGTGACGTTGACAGAGAGGCTGCTCGTGATCGGACCCGCGCGTGAAATCGTGAAGGCTCCGGCATCGCCTGCTTCATCCGCGTTTGCATCGGTGGCGGTGATGGAGAGCAGAGGTTCGTCATCGGCAATGGTCACGGTGGCACTGCTCGGAGAGGCGATGACGTAGCTGCCAGCGGCAAGGGTGAGCGTGACGGTTTCATTGCCCTCGCGAGTGAGATCATCCAAGGGGGAGGCGGTGATCGTGGTCTGCGTCTGATTCGCAGCGATGGTCGCCGTGGTGGCGATGGAGGTGTAGTCGGTGGCGTTAGTCGCGCTGCCAGTGCGGGTGAGATTGACGGTGACAGCAGCGACGGTTGAACCACTGCGCGTGATGGTGAACGTGCCAGTGTCCCCAGGCTCGGCAGCACTGGCATCGGTGGCGGAGATGGTGAGTGTGACGGTGTCGTTGTCGATGATGGTCAGCGTGTGAGCCGTGTTCGCATTCAGTGTGGCGACGGTCGGACTACTGAGAGTGAGGATGACGGTCTCATTCAAATCAACGGGCAGGTCGTCGGTGATCGTGTTGGGGATCAACTGCATCGTTTCTCCAGGCGCAAAAGTGAGCGTGCCAGAGGTGAGCGTGTAGTCGGTGCCATTCGTCGCGGTGCCGCCCGTGACGGCGTAGTTCACCGTGACGCTGCTACTTTGCACCGCACTCAATGCCACGGGCAGCGTGGCGCTCACGCCATCTTCCGCAATGCTGCTGGTGACGCTGGCGAAGCCGATGGTTACGGGCAGCGGCGCGTCATTGTCAGTGATGGTGAAGGTTTGTGATGCCGTGCCGAGATGCGCATTGCTCGGAGGCGCGAGCGTGATGACGACCGTCTCATCGGCTTCATCGACGCTGTCATCGAGCACCATGACGGGGATGTTTTTCAACGTGTCTCCCGGAGCAAAGGTGAGCACACCGGAACTCATCGCGAAGTCGATGCCTGAGCCCAAAGCCGTGCCGCCGGTGACATCGTAGTTCACCGTCACCGTGCTGGCGGACGGTGCGTCAAGTGTCACTGGAACGAGCACCGTTCCAGCTCCCTCAACGTTGCTGCTGGTGGCATTGGCGAAGCTGAGGATGCGCGCCGTGGATGCACTTTGTGCGTCGTAGATGTAGCCCGTCGCCGATGCTGTGCCGAATGAGTAACCAGTGCCGGGCGCGAGATTGAGGATCACGGTTTCCGTGCCTTCAGCGAGTGAATCGCCAAGCATGAAGATGGACGCATACGCTCCTTTTGCTCCTGCGGGAATGATCACGCTACTGCTCGCTGATGTATAGTCGAGGCCGGCTGTGGCAGTGCCGGAGAGAGTAAAGTTCACGGTCAGGGCGCTGGTGGTCGCGCCTGTGCGTGAGAAGTAATAGCCGAGTCCAGCTCCTGGAGATTCGGTCCAGGTGTTATTCGGGCCAGAGATGCTGATTTGCGGCAACTCATCGTCATGCAGGTTCATCGTCGCAGCCGTGTCCACGGCGAGTGTGTAGGCGGCATCAGGGGTGAGAGTGAGCGTGACGGTTTCGGTCCCCTCATTCAGTGCGTCTTGAATCGGCGTGAGGGTAAGAGTCGCCGTCGCGTTCTTTGCCATGACGAGCGAGCCAGTGAGTGAAGTGTAGTCGGTGCCGTTTGTCGCAGTGCCGCTGACGGCGTAGTTCACCGTGATGTTCCCCGCGCCGGTGCCAGTCGTGGTCACACGGAATGTGCCAGCGGTGCCGCTTTCGACGGCTGGCCCCGCGAGGACGTTGATGATGACGTTGGGCACGTCTCCGTTGTCAGTGATGGTGACGGTGGCATTGCTCGGCGTGCCTGCATCGTAGGCCGAGCCGCTGCGGATTTGCAGGACGACGGTTTGAGCGGGCTCGCCAATCGCATCATTCACCGGCGTGATGACAACCGTGGCCGCGCGACTGCCTGCGGCGAAGGTGACATCACCCGTCAGCACGCCGTAATCGACCCCATGTAAAGCGCTGCCCGTGAGTCCGTAAAGCACGTTCAGCGGCTGCGATAAATCACCGGTGCGCGTGAGCGTGAAGATGCCCGGATCGTTGCCCGCCTCTGTGGCAGCGCTATCGGTAGCGGCAACAGTCACGCGAGGCGCATCGTCATCAGCGAGATACAAGGTGCTCGTGTAAGAGGCGATCAAGGTGGGCCGCACATACGCGGGATCATTCGCCGCACTGATGGTGATGGTTTCCAACGGCTCCGCCTGCGTGTCTTGAATCGGTGTGATCGGGACGGTGATGCTCGCCGCATTGATGGGGATCGTGATGACTGACGGGATGGTGGTGAAATCAATGCCGTTGGTCGCGGTGCCCGTGATCTCGACCGGCACATCAAGTGCCGTAGCCGTCAAGCCGAGCCTTTGCACGGTGAGCAGCGCCGTATCGCCGCTTTCATGCGCATCGCGGTCGGTGACGCTCAGGGTTACCAGTGGTAATGCGCTGTTAGCATCTGCAATCGTGACCGTGGCGGCAGAGTTGACGATGGAGTAACTCGTGAGCGGGCCAAGCTCGAGAGTGGCAGTTTCGTAGCTCTCCTGAGTGCTGTCAGCGAGCGCCGTGACGATGACGTCGAGATGACTTTGATTGGTGGGGATGTCGAGGTAGAGGAAATTGCCGCTCGTCGTGGTCGCGGGTGAGAGAGTGTAGTCCGTGCTCTTGATGGCGGTGCCGCGTGCCCCAAACAACCGCACGGTCAGCGCGCTGACGTTGCTGCCTGTGCGGCTGATTCGAAACGTCGCTGTGTCGCCACCTTCCGTCGCATTTGCATCGAGCGCCGTGATGCTGATGCGCGGGAGTTCGGTGGCTGTGAAGTTCACACCTGTCACGTTGCCAGCCACGTTCAACACAGTCGGGGCGAAGGTATATCCATAACCCAGCGCACTGAATGTGAAGCTCCCCGCAGGCACGCTGAGCGTGTAAGTGCCATCGCTGTCAGTGCGCGCATCACGATACGTCGAACCCGAGCCGCCATTGCTGACGAGCACGTCGGCGAGCGGTTGTCCATTCGCTGTGATGGTGCCGCTGATGCGATACATGGCAGGGCTGCCGACTTGCACGACCACGGAGGCGCTCGCTGTTTTGCCCTTCATGTCCGACACCACGCAGCGCACTCGATACAGCCCTGCCGTCGCCCACTGATAAGTCGCGGTGGCTGCATTCGTGGTGCCTAGCAGGGCATTGCCTGAACTGTCACGATCAAAGTCCCATGCGTAACTCAGCGCGTCGTTTTCACCATCCACAGCGGACGCGGTAAACGTCACATTCGTCGCGGTCGCTACGCTCAGCGCACTCGCATTGACGGCGAGACTCGGCGCGGTATTGCCAGGGAACGGCCCCATGTTCACCACCACATCCATGCTCGGTGGCACGGTCGTGTTTTTCATGATGGGCGTGAGGTGCAGATCGCTTTCGAGATCACTGAACGTGCGACCGATCATGAGCGCGGCATCGTTGAATCCACTCACCGAGCCGGGGGTGGCATCGAGCAGATGTGAGCCGCCAGCGCTGGATTGCCAAGGGCTCCAGTGCAGCAAGACTCCGTTTTGGATGCCTGTGTTGCTGAGGAACTTCTGGCGATACTCGACCCAGTAGGAGCGCGCGGTGTCCTTGCGTATCTTCAAGGCATAACGCAGATGCGTGTCCTGCGCGGGCTGGTCCACCTGATGAATCCGATACATGCCGCTGGTGATGACCTCATGAGTGTGGACGAGGGGCAGCCAGTTGAGGATGTTCTTGTGACAGGCGTTGAATTGATAGTCACCCGCGACGGCATTGCCCATGGTATCGAAGAAATCGCCATACTCGATGTGGGTGCCACCACCGATGGTGGAGCCGTTCGTCGTGCTCCAATAGTTCGCATGCATCAGGCCAAAGTTGTGACCGTATTCATGACATGCGACGCCGACGCCCGTGCCAGATTTCAACCAGCAATCCTTAGCCCCAAGGGCGGCCTGACCACCAAAACTACCCGGCACGCCGCTATAGATGACGGCATCGAAATCATAGTTTGCCGTGTCGAATCCAGCGAGCTTTGCGGCTGCTCGCGCATCGTAGAGCACATCTTGTGCACCGCCGTTTGTATCGCGTGCGATATACCATGCCTCCGTGCGTGGCAGCACGATCACAGGCGTGACCGTGGTGGCAAAGGTCATGCGGCCTGAGCTAACATCGAGCATCCAGTCCTGCACGTTCTTACCCAGCTCATAGCCCTCGGTTTCGGTGATTGAGGGCTTCATGCTCTCTGGAAACGCGACACGCATGAGCAGGTTGGTGCGGTGGCCTGTGCTCTTGGTCGGAGTCGGTGCATTCAGCACCGTGATCGGCCCGCCGTTGCCGCCTTCTTGCATCAGGATTCCATCTTCAAAGACGCGGATGTGACCGCCGCTGCACAAGTAATGCACCTGGCCGCCAGCCTCGACCACGGGCTCATTTGGCGTGACGGCGGAGAAGATTCCTGGTGATGTTTTTGGCGCTGGCGTGCTCTGCCCTGAGACCGGGCAAGTTTCCACCACGCTGCGCGAAGGCGCGGGTGATTCACTCACAATCAGATCTTGAACAAATCCACGCGCATCAAGCGGTTTCAGCGTGCGTGTGCGTGTGAGATTGTTCGGATGATTCGGTATCTCCCCCGCTTCCATCACGCGTAGCGGACGCTCATCCACGACCATCACATCATCCACGGCGATGCCGACGACCGACATCTCATGAGTCGTCTGCTGCACGAGCCGATCACCGAAAACATGGGCGTCATAGACTCCACCATCCTGTGTGCGCACCTCGCGTCGATACGCCGTCGTCGGCACACCATTTGTCGGCAACAGGCCGAAGACTCCGAAATAAGCCTTCTCATTCACGCGCTCCTCCAACATCTGTGCCAGCTCAAGCGGCAACTGCTGCCGCACCACCGGCGGCATGGCGTTTTGCAAAGCAGTACGCGGATCGGTGGCGATCAGGCTTTTGAGCTCAGCTCGCCGCGCTACAGCGAGTGACATCCCCTCAGCCAACAACTCCGGCTTTGGAGTCTGCAAATAACGAGTCAGCCATTGATGAAAGGCATCGGTGGAGGTTGCTCCTGTGGGAGTGGCAGCCAGGCGCTGCGCCGCTTGTCGCGCTAAAGCTCCCTGCCGCACGGCTGGGGGCAGATCGTCCAGATTCAGGTGCTTGATCGCGCTCAATGCAGAAACCTGGGCCGCCCCAGCCTGAGGCATCGCTTTAGACCCGCCCCAACGTAGCCAAGCTAAGAGGCAGATGCCTACCAGAGCCAAGGGGAGAAACAGGCGTGCCTTCATGCGTCAGATACTACAGTGAGTG
>JBEBGU010000292.1:0-5679 GCA_040081325.1 Prosthecobacter sp. | reverse complement strand
ATCGTGGATCGTGGTGTGCGGACGTTTGCGGAGCTGGCTTTCATGGCTGCACGTCTCATTGAAGATGGCGAAGAAGGGCTGGCCATCCTTACGGTTCTTCCAGTGTGATTTGGCGGAGGATTCATCCCACACGCCCTCGGGTTTGGTGAGGTTGTAGTCCTCCTTGCTGTTGTTCGTGCAGTAGTAGCCCGACTCGCGGAGGAACTGCGGATACATCTTCTTACCCTTTGGCAGAGCCACCATGCTGCGCATGTGCTCACCACCGGTCGAGGCTGGATATAGGCCTGAAATCATCGTGGTGCGTGCTGCTGCGCAGACGGGACCATTTGACCAGGCATGTTTGAAAAGCATGCCCTTGGCGGCGAGTGCATCAATGTTGGGAGTTGTGGCAAACGTGTCACCATAGCAGCCCATGTGCGGGCCATGATCTTCACTCGTCAACCAGAGGATGTTCGGCGCGCTTTCAGCGCTGAATGACGAATGACTGATGACGAATGACGAAACTACGGCAGCGAGGAGGAGACGTTTCATGAGCCTGCCGAAACGTGGGCACAGCCTCTGATCCTTCAGCAAGTTCACATCAACGCACCCGCACCATCGCTGGCTCGGGATACTCAAAGGTACGGCCCTCAAAGTTACGGATCACCGTGCGCTGCTCATCACGAATGAGGACGTAGTCAGGATTCACCGGCACCTTGCCGCCACCGCCTGGGGCGTCGATGACAAACTGCGGCACGCCGTAGCCGGTGGTGTGACCGCGCAGTTGCTCGATGATCTCAACCCCTGAGGCCACGCTCGCACGCAGATGCGAGCTGCCCTGGATCAGGTCACACTGATACAAATAATAGGGCCGCACGCGGCACATCAGCAGCTTTTGCACGAGGCTCTTCATCACCTCGGCATCATCATTCACTCCGCGCAGTAGCACGCTTTGATTGCCCAGTGGCACGCCATGATTGGCCAGTCGCTCCAGTGCTTCTTTGACCTCGGTCGTCAGCTCACGTGGATGATTGGTATGAATGCTCAGCCACAGCGGATGATAGCGCGCCAACATCTCACACAGCGCGGGTGTGATGCGCTGCGGCAGGAAGATTGGCACGCGGCTGCCGATGCGAAGGAACTCGATGTGCTTGATCGAGCGCAGACGTTTCAAGATCGCCTCCAGCTTGCCATCGGAGAAGAGCAGGGGATCACCGCCGCTGAGCAGCACGTCACGCACCTCGTCATGCCTTTCCAGATAGCGGAAGGCGGCCTCGTAATCTGTGTGCAGTTCCTGTTCACCTACACCACTGACCACGCGGCTGCGGGTGCAATAGCGGCAGTAACTGGCGCAGCGGTCAGTGACGAGAAAGAGCACGCGGTCTGGGTAGCGATGCACGAGTCCCGGCACCGGCATGTGACTGTCCTCACCGCAGGGATCAGCCATCTCATCGGGGTCTTCCCAGGTCTCCTCGATGCGTGGGATCACCTGTCGGCGGATCGGGCACTCGGGATCGACGGCGTCGATCAAATTAAAATAGTGGGGCGTGATCGCCATCGCCAGTTTGTTGCCGCTGAGCAGCACGCCCGCGCGCTCCTCGTCGCAGAGTTCCAGGTGTTCCTCCAGCCCGGCCAGAGTCGTCACGCGATTGCGGAGCTGCCATGTGGCAGCGTTCCAGTCTTCGGGGGAGACGTTCTTATCTTTCCAGTAACCCGGAGCATGGGAGCGGAAAGCTTTCTCCGGGAGCGATGAGGGCGGCGTGCGCATGAATGGTGTGACAAGACCTTACGCCTGTGATTTTCCCAGTGTCAAAAGTTTTGCGGCTAATCACTGCTTCACGGAGGATGGGCCTGCCTGTCATCGGACTCGGGGTCTCCGGCCTTGAGTCTGGGGGAGTCTGAATAAGCATCAAGATAAGCTACCCAGGCCAGTGACAGCAGACGGTCATTGAGTGCAAACCCACATTAATGTAGTCTGAGTGTGGCATAGGCGGGTAAAACTCGATTGTCTTCCAAAGACCGTCTTAACCTTCGCCCAGGAAGAGTTATGACCACCGTAACCAACAAGAAGCTGTGGGAAAACTTTGTGCCGCTGGCGCAGGCGTATGGTGAGGACACGAAGATGGATCACTGCCTAGTTTGGGTGAACACGTAAGGCAAAGCGCGCGTCTTTGGCACGACCATGGGCCACGGAAATGAGACGATGAGCGATGCGGTGTTTCTAGATCTCGTCGGACGCGGGCTGCTCTGGGCCTGTGATAAGCTGACGGATGAAGGCAAGCCTAAGGCTGGCTACGAAGCGCGGCAGAAGTGAGGTCACTCACTTTTTTCGGGCACGCGTTCAAAGCGTGTGCTCTTTGCCAGCGCATAGTAATAACCAAAGACACTACCAAGTAGCAGCACAAAGGCGAGCAACGACCAAAGGCCAGGAATCCAAGGTGGCTGTAGGCGCGGGCGTGACATGGTGGTGTGATTTTACAAACGAGCTGCGAGCGTGGCGACAGAGTTCTTCAGCAGCGTGAGTCCCGTTTCCTGACTCTTCTCTGGGTGGAACTGCACGGCCATGAGCTTGTCTTTCGCGATGCCTGAGATGAATGGCACGCCGTATTCAGTGCGGCAGAGCGCGAGTGATTCATCAGCGACTTCGGGATAGTAACTGTGAACGAAGTAGAGGTGCGAGGGATTCGGCAAGCCCTGCCTCCAGGCGGATTCACGGTCCTCCCACTGGACTTGATTCCAGCCCATGTGGGGGATTTTTAGACCATGCACGGCATCAAACTTGCGGACGCGACCGGGTGCCACGCAGAGTCCTTCGACGCCGGGTGATTCCTCACTGGATTCAAACAGGAGCTGGTAGCCGAGGCAGATGCCGAGGTAGGGGCGCTCTTCTTTGAGCCAAGCTTTTAACGGGTCCCACAGACGGCGCTCTTTGAGGATGCGCACGCTGTCGCCAAAGGCTCCCTGACCTGGAAATACTAGCACGTCGATGGCGTCGAAGCCGCTGGGCTCGGTGACGAGTTTGGCCTCAGTGCCGATGGCGACGAAGGCATTCAGGACGCTGCGGAGATTCCCAGCGCCGTAATCAAGCACACCTAGATTCATGAATCAGAGAACCTCTTTCGTGCTGGGGATGCCGATGACGCGGGGATCGTGACGAGTGGCCATGTCGAGCGCACGAGCGAGGCCTTTGAAGATCGCCTCGGCCATGTGATGCGCATCGCGTCCGCGACGAATTTCGACATGCAGTGTGGCGAGCAGGCTGGAGGAAAACGCGCGGAGAAACTCCTCCACAAGCTGATAGCTGAAACGATTTACACCACCGATGGCCTCGACACGCTCAGGCGCGTGGTAGCTCAGAAAAGCACGACCACTGAGATCGAGCGCTACTTCGGCTAGGGTTTCATCCATGGGCAGAAGCCAGAAACCATAGCGGGTGATGCCAGCTTTGTTTCCCAGCGCTTCACGGAAGCACTGACCGAGCACGATACCGGTGTCCTCGACGGTGTGGTGATAGTCCACTTCGATGTCGCCCACGACCTTCACGTTGAGATCAAAGAGGCCATGCTTGGTGAAGAGGGTAAGCATGTGATCAAAGAACGGCACGCCAGTGTCGATCTTTGATTTGCCGGAGCCATCCACGACCAATTCGATCTGGATGTCTGTCTCAGCCGTCTTGCGGTGCTGTTTCGCGGTGCGGGGAGTTTGCATGAAGTGGCTATCTAACAACACTCAGCGCAGTGGTCAATGTGGGGTTCAACACCAATCGAGGCTGCTGCGGTGTGAATTGGGATGGGTCAATCTTTGGCGATGTGCGCTGCAGGATCGGCAATAGCGGCGTTTTTTTTGAGGAAGAGCGGCTTCCAACCACCGGGGCGATTCATCTCGCGCGGCTTGATGTCTTTGTCGTAGTCCCAAACTTGTCCGCCGATGGAAGACACGGTGCGTGCATCAGGATGGAAGCCTGCGGACGCGAGGCTCATCTCCGGCCTCATGCCATCACAACGGATGCCAGCCAGATCGAGCACGGTGTGGAAGGTGGACCTAGCACTGATCGGCTGCTCCAGGCGGCTTTTCATGGCCTGGATCTTTTCAGGTCTGGATTTCAAATAGGCATCTGATGTCCAGATGAAGAGTGGGATTTGCAACACATCGGTCGTCATGGTGCCGTGGCCATACGGGAGCTGGCCGCTGACGTTTTCCCCATGATCGGAGATGTAGTAGAGCCAGGAGTAGCACTCATGCCTCTTCAGTTGACTGACGATTTCACCGAGCAGCCAGTCGGTGGAGAAAATGGAGTTATCGTAGGCGTCACGAATGACCTGCTTTTCGAGATCAGAAGGCCTCGTTTTTACCATGGCGCTATTGAAATCCTCCTTCGACACTGGAAACCGTGAGAGGACTTTCGGATAACGCGCGGTGTAAGGACCGTGGCTGCCCATGGTGTGGAGAATGATCAGTACCTTGGGTTCATTACGCGCGATGATTTTCAGCAAGGGATCGAGGAGGCGCCAGTCTTGCACGCCGGAGTAGGCTCCCTGGTTTTTAGCATCGAAGGTCCCACCGATGAAGTGATGCTCGTCTGCATCTTCAGAAAAGGTGGACGTGGTCGTGTCATACAGACCGTGCTTCCGCTGAGTAGAGAGCCAGTACACTTTGTACCCTGCCCGGCGATAAGCTGCCGGAATGCTGGGCAGGTCGAGCGTCTCAAGGAACGCACCTGGCTTTGAAGGCGTCAGCATCTGGGGCACTGCCGCCAGAGTGATGGTCGCAGAAGCGGACACATCTTTAAAGGCGAGCAAGTTTTCCATTTTCATGAGCCGCGGCGTGGTCGGGCGCTCATAGCCATTGATCTGAAAACTGGCGGACTGGGCGCTTTCTCCGATCACCAGGATATTGACCTCAGGCTTCTTCGGCTGGGCAATCGCAGGGGAGTCTTGGGTCACATGAATGTGCTCCACGAGCGCATTGCGTTGATCAATCCTCCCACGAAACGCAAAGGCATCCCAAACCGAGAAGAGTGTACCGATGGGAAAAACAGACTGCGTGTAAGAGAAGCTGTAACGAAAAGCATTCTGAAAGCCCACCTGAGTCATACTGAAGGGGATCATGGCCAGCGCCATCCCTGCGATCCCGAGGCGTGAGGGGATGGCCAATTTAAAGGAGGGAGAGATTTTCCGCCACATCACCCACCAAGCAGCTAGCACTAAAGGCAGCATCGCGGCGGCGGCATACATTCCCTGGCTCGAAAAGCAGGACAGCTCACTCGCATCCGACTCCATGAGAGCTAAGTAGCAAAAGGTGTTGGGCAGATTCTCAGTGAACAAGAGATAGGCGATCGCTGGCGGACCCAGCAGAGTCACTGGCAGTAGGCACATCATCCAATGGCGCACCTTCACCCCAAAAACACAGGGCAACATGAGCAGCCCGATAGCATGAAAAAAGACAAGGAGGCCAAGCCAATCAGCGCTGGGGATAAAGGCTGCGAACAAATTGGGCAAAGTCAGAAGCGACAGATAAATGAACAGCCAATGTAACTGCTGTCTTTGAGTCGATTCCTTCTGGCCATTCAACAAGGGGGTGTTCATTTCTGTATTCATTATAAATACGATACTAAACAGGAGCTAAAGGTCAACTGGCGTAAAGTATCTTGAGCCCTCGTAGCTAGGCAAATGAAAGTGCGAAACCTGAATTGTCATAATT
>JBEBGU010000291.1:0-5689 GCA_040081325.1 Prosthecobacter sp. | reverse complement strand
AACATGCCACCACGGCCACCGAAAAATTTGGTCCCAGTTTTCGTCACCAAGACCTGATGGCACACGGGCACCTCACTGACTTGAAACGAGATCGAAGCGTCCTGAGTCCTGTCTTCATGACGAAAAGGCAACCAAGCGATCACCTCCGCAACCCTTGTGAGCCCCTCTTTTTCAAGTGTCTTCACCAGCCGCGTGGGCAGGTTGGGCACGGTATTGAGAGGAGATTCGAGCGTCAGTGACATGGAGCGCTGAGTATTCCGAGTTTAGTGAAGAAACCAATTCTGAAATCCTGTGAATCCTGTTTAATGCTCCTGTCACATGTCTGACCTTCTCCAGCTCGAAAAACGCCACCTCTGGCATCCCTTCACGCCGATGCAGGCGTGGTGTGAGGACGAGCATGAGCCGCTTATGCTAGTGTCTGGCCAAGGTTGCACGCTCACCGATCAGCACGGACGCGAGTATCTGGATGGTAACAGCTCCATCTGGACAAATATTCATGGGCACTCCCACCCAACCATCACCGCTGCCATCCGCACACAGCTTGAAAAAGTGGCGCACACTTCCTTCCTCGGCTTCACGCATGAGCCTGCCATCCAACTCGGAAAGGCGCTGATCGATCTGCTCCCTGGCAGCGGACTGACTCGGGTATTTTATTCCGACAACGGATCCACCGCGATCGAGTCAGCTATCCGCATGGCGCTGCAGTTTTGGAAGCAAAACGAGCGACCTGAACGCGATACAATCCTAGCCTTTGACCGAGCTTATCATGGCGACACTCTCGGCGCAGCGAGTGTGGGCGGCATCCCCATCTTCAAAGGTAGCGGCAATGACTTCGGCTACCGCGTGCAGCGTGTGCCGAATCTTGCCGCCCTTGAATCCTTAACAGATGACCAGACTTCACGCCTCGCCGCAGTCATCATCGAGCCGCTGATCCAAGGCAGTGCTGGGATGCGCCTTTGGCCAAAGGGAATGCTTGCTCAGCTCAGCAAGTGGTGCCGCGAGCGCGACATTTTACTGATCTTGGATGAAGTCATGACCGGCTTTGGCCGCACAGGCACGATGTTTGCCTGCCAGCAAGAAGGAGTCGTGCCCGACTTTCTCTGTCTCGCCAAAGGTCTCACCGGCGGCTATTTGCCACTTGCCGCGACCCTAACCACGGAGCGTGTGTTCGAGGGCTTTCTCGGTGCGGGTCGCGCGTTCTACTATGGCCACAGCTACACGGCCAATCAGCTCGGCTGCGCCGCGGCTCTGGGTAGCTTGCAGGTCTTCCGTGAAGAGCGGGTGATGGAAAATCTGCCGAGCAAGATCATGCGTTTCGCGGAGCTATTGCAAACATTGCGCGAGCTGCCACAGGTCGTCGGTATTCGCCAATGCGGACTCATCGCCGGCATCGAGATCGGACCCTATCCGCCAGAAGAACAACGCGGAGCAAAGGTCTGTCACGCCGCGCGGAAGCACGGCCTGCTCACCCGTCCCGTGGTGGATACGATCGTCCTCATGCCACCGCTTTCTGTCACTGAGGCTGAAATGAAACGCATGGTGGAGGCGATCCGCTCAGGGATCATCGAAGTGTGTAAGTGACTTCGAGCTATCAACGCTCTTTGAAGATTCGGCACGGGCCATCGTAAATATCTCGTGTCTTTCGTATCTTTCTTGAGCACTCATCTGCATGACCTACCTCGACGCTAATGCGACGACTCCACCCGACCCAAGGGTGGTGGAAGCGATGATGCCTTTTCTCTCGCAGCACTATGGGAATGCATCAGCAAGTCATGCGTCTGGGCGCGTAGCACGAAGAGCTGTGGAAGCGGCACGGTCACGAGTGGCCGCCATGATTCAGGCTCGACCGGAAGAGATCGTTTTCACCAGTGGTGCAACGGAGAGCATCAATAGCGTTCTATTATTTGCCCGGCAGCAGTGGCCGGAGCGACCACTACTGATCATCAGCACGGTGGAGCACGCAGCTGTGATCGAAGGTGCACTGCGCTGGGAACAGCGCGGTGGTCGTGTGAAACGTGTGCCTGTGGATGCGAACGGACTTGTGAGACTCGATACGCTCAAGGCAGCACTGGAACCTGGAAAGACCGCGCTGGTCTCCATGATCTGGGCCAATAATGAAACAGGTGTCGTGTCACCGATGAGTGAGATCGTAGCACTGGCCCATGAATCTGGCGCTTTGGTCCATGCTGATGCCGTGCAGATGGTGGGGAAACTGCCGGTCGATGTCGATGCCGTGCCTGTTGATTACTTGAGCCTCAGCGCACACAAGATGCATGGAGTGAAGGGCTGCGGAGCTTTGTTTGTGAGCCGCCGGGTGCCTTTTAGCGCGCTCCTGATCGGCGGTGGTCAGGAATTTGGCAGACGCAGTGGCACCGAGAATGTGCCCGGTATCGTGGCACTAGGCAAAGCAGCAGAGTTGGCGAAAGAACTCTATACTCAGGAATTGGCAGCGCTGAGAGATGAATTCGAGCGCTATCTCATCGTTGGTTGGCCGGGAGCGGTGATTCATGGTGGCAACACAGCTCGATTGCCGAATACGACGAGTATTTGTCTGCCTGGCGTGGATTCAGCAGCCATGCTCATCCTGCTGGATCAGCGCTGCACTGCTTGCTCAGGCGGCTCAGCTTGCCACACGGCATCTCTCCACCCTTCGCATGTGCTTGAGGCGATGGGATTCGATGCAACACACGCATCGAGCACGTTGCGGTTTTCTTTATCACGGATGAATACTCGTGATGAGGTGATGGCTGCGGCGGCTGAAGTGATCCGTGCCGCAAGACACATTTTGGATCAGCGGGATGCGATCACCAGCCCAGTGGAACTTGCCTGATTAAGGGATCTTGACGATGCCGACGGTGAGGTTGTCTTGGCGCTCGAAATTGATACGGCGAACAGCAAAGAGAATGGCGTCGGTGATCTTATCCGCCGTGGTGTGGCGACCAAAGCCGAGCAGCTCTTCGAGCGCCTTGTGCGTGAGTGTGAAAATGCCGTCGCTAGCTGCGATGATGATGTCACCAGACTGCAATGGCAGTGGCTCAGGCGGGAAGTCGATCAGCGCGATCGGATAGCCGAGCAAGGCACTCTGCAAGGTGTGACGGTCGGGATGATGCGCTGCCTCTTCTTCGGTCATTTGCCCTTGCTTCACACGCTCCTCCAAGAGCGGCGTCAGCGAATGATCGGCATTCAGGCGAATGAGACTGCCTTTGCGATACAGGAACAGTGGGGAGTCGCCGACGCTGATCCACTCCATGTGATCTTTACTTGTCAGTACGGCGAGCATCGTCGTGCCCATCGGAGGTGCGACGGAGGGCATCCGCGAGGTGATGTAGCCAAGCGTTTCATTGGCCGTGTCCACCGCCGTGCGCAGGCGCCAGCTCGGACTACCTACCTGCTCGTGAAAGGCACGCACGAAGGCATTCACGCCGATGTAACTGGCCACACTGCCTCCAGCATGAGCACCGAGGCCGTCACCCACGACTAGCAGGAGCTTTTCCAGCGAGACATCCCCAGGCTCAGCAGCATCGGCAAAGGCATAGTAGTCCTCTTGGTTATCCCGTTTCCCCCGATACTGGCGCGCGGCGAAGTCCTGCTCCTGAACAAAGGAATCCTGAACGGGCAGAGGTATGAATGGGAGGGGGACGGGAGCGGTCACTCGGTAGAAAAAGTATAAGTCGTGGTGTGTCGATAAGTCTCGCCAGGACGCAGCGCGGCGGACGGGAATTGCGGCTTGTTCGGGCTATCGGGAAACTTCTGCGTTTCGAGACAAAAGCCGCCGCGCTTTTCATAGATGTGGCCAGACTTTCCAGACACACCTTTGAGATGATTGGCGCTGTAAAGCTGCACTCCAGGCTCGGTGGTATTAACATCTAGAACACGCCCACTCTTTGGATCTTTGACGCGTGCCGCGAGCTTCATCCCCTGCCCTTTCAGCACATAATTGTGATCGTAGCCTTTGCCCTGGGCGAGCGGCTTGAAACTCGATTCGATGCGTTCGCCGAGGAGATGTGGCTGGGTGAAATCCAACGCAGTGCCAAGCAGACTTTCCAGCTCACCTGTTGGGATCAAGGCATCGTCCGTGGCCGTAAATTTCTCCGCAGAGATCGTCATCTCGTGACCGAGGACGTCGCCACTGCCTTCACCAGCAAGATTGAAATAGCTGTGATTGGTGAGATTGACCACGGTGGGCTTGTCGGTCTTCGCCAAGTAGTCGATGCGCAGTTCGTTAGCCTCTGTGAGCTGGTATGTCACCACGCAGTCGAGCTTTCCAGGGAAACCCTCCTCGCCATCGGCACTCGTGTACTTGAGTTCCACCGCGTTTTTATCAGCGAGCACTGTCGCATTCCAGACCACAGTGGCAAAATTGGCTTTGCCGCCATGAATGTGATTTTTCCCAGAGTTTGGCGTCACCTGATACTCCACGCCATCTAACTTGAAGGCCGCACCACCGATGCGGTTGGCATAGCGACCCGTGAGACAGCCAAAGTGTGGATGTTTACCGAGATAAGGACTGAGTGAGTCAAAACCAAGCACGACATCTGCCATCTGCCCTGCACGATCTGGCACCTTAATGGCAACGATGATGCCGCCATAGTTGGTCAATCTGACCTCCATTCCTTGGTCGTTTTTCAGCGTAAAAAGCTGCACCTCGACCCCAGAGACAGTCTTTCCCCACGGTTCACCCGTCACGATAGCGTGAGCAGAAGTAAAAAAGAGGGCAATGACAGCGGCAACGATCGCTCGAAGATTCATAACACAGGACTGAATGGGAGACGAATGTGGCGGCGGCCACCGACCTCTGCAACCTGTGAAATGTCGCTTAGAAAGCGATCAACCAATGGCACGCCGACGAATCCGAAACACAAGCCCAGCAACGCCGAGCATGATCAAGGAGCTAGGCTCTGGGATCGGCGCGCAATCCCCTGTCAGTGTCACGTTATCGAGATAAAGAGCACCGCCTGTGCCGCCCGAAGCGTAAAGTTCAACACGGAAGTTTTCTCCGGCGAAATCCAGGCCCGAGGGCAGATCAGCCGTGCCGTAAGTATCCAGGAAATTGATCGTCGTCCAACTCGTCGCACCGGAAATATCAATCGCGCCCGAATTGCGCTGCTGAATGACGCCGACATTATCTTCCCAAAAGATGGAGGCCATAATCGTATCTGGCGAGTAGCTGTAGGCCCGCTTCACATCAGCACTGAAGCCAGTCAGCGAACCCTGACTCTGGTCATCTACCTGAAAGGTAAAAGATACAGTGGCTGGCCATTGCCACAGAGAATCACGGCTAAAGTAGGCCGCAGAATCATACGGCGTCGCATCCCAGCCGGAAAAAGTGCGAAAAGCGCTATCATCCGGACCGCCCGTGCTGCGGAGACCTGATGTCAGAGTGCATATCGAAAGGTCAGAGGCTTCAATGCATGGCGATAAGCAACTAGGTACGTTGGGTGAATCGACAGTCGGCACGTTGTTAAAATTATACTCCACAAAAATGTCAGCCATGAGGGGCTGGCAAAGACCAACAAGGGCAAAACTGAGGGCGAAGAATCGTTTCATAGGTGCTTTAGATGTGATACTCAAAACCTAGACCTTTCGCAGAAACAAAGGCTAGTTGTGGAAATAATACCGCTCACCTCCAGTTTGGCAATCTCATAATTAGAAATATTCCAATTATTGCGCTTAATATATGATATATATT
>JBEBGU010000992.1:0-1458 GCA_040081325.1 Prosthecobacter sp. | reverse complement strand
CATCGGTAGTGAGTTGTCGGATGTCCCGCATGAAAGTTTTACGGTCGAGCTGGGCCTGCTCCATCTGGCGCAGCTTGTACTCCCACTGACCGGTGAGTTCGGGAGAACTCAGCGCCTCGATGCCGATCTGGCTGATTTGGTCGATCAGCGAGAGTCCCTTCACCGTCACCGCCATTTCCCGCCCGGTACGCTCGATGTATTTATCACTGATCAGACCTTCGATGATCGCAGCGCGGGTGGCTGGCGTGCCTAGACCACGCTCACTCATCGCTTCAGCGTGCTCTTCATCGTCCACCAGCTTGCCAGCCCCTTCCATGGTGGATAGTAGAGTCGCTTCTGTGTAGCGGGCTGGCGGTTTGGTCTGCATTTCGGCAGCCTCCATATCCACGGCCTTAGCGCTGTCGCCGTCTCTAGCCAGCACTAGCAGCTTGGCATTGCTTTCGCCCTCAGAGGCAGCTTCCTCGGAGGCTTTTTTTCCATACACAGCCAGCCAACCAGGGGCGACGAGCACCTTGCCCTCACTTTTAAAGGCGTCCTGATCCACACGAGTGATGCGTGTGGTCACTTCAAATTCAGCAGGCGGGAAAAACACGGCCACAAAGCGGCGCGAAACCATGTCGAAAAGTTTCTGCTCAGCTTCAGGCAGCTCCTTTGGCGGGATCAGACCGGTCGGGATGATGGCAAAGTGATCGCTCACCTTCGTTGTATCAAAGACACGCTTCGTCATGCGCACCCATTTGTTATCCAAAGCAGTCGCTGCGTGCGTGCCTAGATCCTGAGGCAGGGCATCCTGCTTCCGGCTATCGTGACTGGCAAAGGTCTTCAACGTGTCCATCACCGTCGGCAGGTAGTCCTCAGGCAGGAAGCGGGAATCCGTTCGCGGATAGGTCAGCACCTTGAATTTTTCATACAGCGCCTGCGCGATTTGCAGCGTCCGGCGGGCCGAGAAACCAAAGCGATTGCTCGCCTCACGTTGCAAGCTGGTCAGATCGTAAAGTAAAGGCGCGATCTGCTTGGTAGGCCGAGTCTGTTGCTCGACTTTACCCGTCTTGCCCAGACAACGCTCGGCGATAGCTTGGGCCTTTTCAGCATCCCAGAGGCGCTCCGCTTTCTTGTGCTCGTCCGTCTCGTCTCTCTTGAAGGACTCATCAAACCAGCGCCCTTCATACTTACCCGCTGACACATCAAAGAGACCATGCACTTCATAGTAGGTGCGCGAAATAAACGCCTGAATCTCGATCTCACGCTTGGCTAGGATCGTCAGTGTCGGCGTCTGCACGCGGCCCGCAGGAGTCAGGCGGAAGCCACCATTACGGGAGTTCAGCGCGGTCAGGGCACGGGTGGCATTGATGCCGACCAGCCAGTCAGATTCACTGCGGCACTTCGCCGCATCAGCCAGCGGCTGCATTTCAGCCCCTGTGCGCAGCTTTTTATAGGCGTCTAAAATCGCGCCTTGGG
>JBEBGU010000290.1:0-5711 GCA_040081325.1 Prosthecobacter sp. | reverse complement strand
CCATATCATAGGCGAGGCCGAGGCCGAAGAGCGGCTGTGGGTCGAATTTGCTCTTCTCGTTCTCATTCACAAAAGCTCCGGTAGTATCGCTAAAATTTTTGGTGTGGATGTTTTGTTTCACCGCCTCCATGCGGAAGCCGGGTGTGATGGAGAAGTCGCCAAAGGTGAATTTGTTTTCGACGAACAGAGAGCCGTAGGTCACCTGGCGTGATGAATCGAGGAAGGTCACGCCACTCTCTGCATTCGGTGTCGCACCTCGCTGATCTTCGCGCGGTGAGTCCACAAAATAGAACTGCATTCCGGCGGCCAGGGTGTGATTACCGCCCCAGGCCTCCCAGTCATGACGGAGCCGGGGTTCGAAGCCGAAGGTCTTGAACTCTTGGTTTTCGATGTTGTTCGTGGAAGCGGTGCCGCCAGTCGGCAGTGTGCCAAAACCGCCGCCACGCTGGCGCATGCTCCAGCGCTGATAATAGCCGCCCCAAGTTTTGATGCTCATCTCAGTGCTCGGCGAGAATTTGTGCTGAAGCTCCACCGAGCCGACATAGCGCTTCAGGCGGAACTGATCATTGAAACGCGTGGTCTTGTTTGGATTGCTGGCAAAGTCCTGCGCGGTCAGGCCACCGGGCTCGCCATGCTGCTCTTCATAGGCATCCAAGGCGAAGATCCAGCGCGTGTCCGCCGAGGCATCATAGGCAAGCTTGAAGTGACCTCCGTCGAGAGTGTAGCCACTGTTCGCCTGGCGGAAGCCTGCTGACTCACGGTGATTGTAGTAGCCGTAGTAGCCCAGTTTCCCGACTGTTCCAGTCACGGCGCTGTAGCTGGAAAAAAGCTCATCCGAGCCAAAAATATTCTGCGTGCGGAAAGAGAACGGCGTGTTCCGGTCAGGCATGTAGGTGATGTAGTTCAGAGCACCGCCGGGCTGCGGGCCATACATAAGCGAGCCGCCGCCGCGCACGAACTCGATGCGGTCCACTACGTCCAGCGGTGGGGTGTAGTAGGCCTCGGGGTAGCCAAAAGGATCTGCATGGATGGGGATGCCATCTTTGAGCACCTGCATGAACTGCATGCGATGCGGCTCACCGATTCCGCGGTAGCCGATACTCACGAGAGGTGAGGTTTCCTCAGAGAAAAGCAGGCCAGGAGTCAGGGCTAGCGCCTGTCGATAATTGTTTGCCTGCACTTTCGGCAGTACATCAAGGTCGATGACAGTGGCGCGCTTGCCGGCAAAAATTTTGACGCCCTCGACCGGCAGCATGAAGGGATTCTGCACGACGGAATCATTCTCGGACTCACCATAGACTGTGATGGTGTCCAGCGTCTTGGTCGGAGCAGGAGTAGCGGCGGAATCGACGACCACTGTGGGCGCTGTCGAGGGTTCCTGGGCGCTGGCAATCGGCGCGATCAGGCAGAAGAAAAAGGGGAAAGCGAGGTGGGGTTTCATGTTGGGGAAGGACTCTTTTACAAATGAGATACTGTCGCAAAAGGGTCCGTGAGAGTGTCCTATTGAGAACCTGACGCAACTAAAATCTGAGACATTGTCGCAATAGCCGAAGATTTTTGGTTTTTGTGGAGCGTTCTGGCGTGCTCCAGCCCTCTGGAGCTTTCCGTCGGAGGGAGTGAATTCAGATCTATCGAGCCGTGAACGGATCACGCTCGGACTTCGGAGGTGTGCATGCAGATGCAGATCACTCAGCCCTCGAAAGCGCTGGAGGGCCAGCGCACTCCAGGATGCTGCCGCGACATACTTTGCCAATGTTCCTTCGGATTCTGCTTCTCAAAGCGGCGCGGCATGAGTTAAAGAAGCTGCATGGCCAACGACCCGACTCCTGACCCCACGCGCTGGTGGCTGCTATGGCTGTTTTCCACAGTCGTGTTGCCGGTGTTGAGCGGGTGGCTGTGCATTCTGCTCGATAACTGGCTGTCGATTGATGTCACAATGGTTTTGCTCGTTCTCCTGTTCATGGCGGTGCTTTGCGTCTGGCTGCTTTGCTTCGCCTCGATCAAAGCCATCGCCCCGAGAAAGGGGGCGCTGCTTGCCTTGCTCATCATCGGTGGACTCGCGCTTCAGATCAGCACTGGCATCGTTGGCTGCCTTGTGGGCATTCCGCACTGAGTTTTAAATCTCTTTTCCTGCATGGCAACCGACCCGACTCCTGATCCCACTCGCTGGTGGCTGCTATGGCTGTTTTCCGCAGTCGTGCTGCCAGTGGCGTGCGGGTGGTTGTGCCCTCTGCTGGATAACTGGCTGTCGATGGATGTCGTGACGGCTTTGCTAATTCTCCTGTGCCTGGCGGTGCTTTGTGTTTGGCTGCTTTGCTTTGCCTCGGTCAAAGCCATCGCGCCGAGAAAGGATGAACTGCTGACAATGCTCATCATAGGAGGGATAGTGCTTCAGTTCAGTTCAAGCTTCTATGGCTGCATCGCGGGTATTCCGCACTGAGTTTCAAATCTGTTTTCTTGCACGCTTTCATGCCCGCCTCCGCCGCTTTCTCGATCAGCACCACTCTGAAGCACACCACGTCACGCTGTCCGGTCTGCCAGCTTGCTTGTCCGGCGGTGGTGGAAAGGAAGGGGCGGCAGGTGTTTCTGCGGCGGACTTGTGCGGAGCATGGGGAAAGCAGCGCCTGCATCGCCTCGGATGCGCGGTTTTACTGGTTGGCTCAGGGGAAGGAGGAGAACCGCTGCTGCGGTGGCGGGACGTGCTGCACGGCGGAAGGTGAGGCGGCGGGCACGCTGGGAAAAAATGCGGAAGGACGCGGTAGTAATCCCATCGAGGTCCTTTCGACCTGCCTGGCGCTGATCGAGATCGTGAACTCCTGCAATCTGTCCTGCCCGACCTGCTACGCGGACTCGCCCATCGGCATCGGCTCAAAGGTGGACGCGGTGCCGATGGCGCAGATCCAGCAGCGCGTGGATGGCGTGATCGACCGCAAGGGCAAGATCGAGATCTTGCAACTCTCCGGCGGCGAACCAACGTTGCATCCACATCTGATCGAGCTTTGCCAGTGGGTGAAACAGCATCCGAAGATCGACTTCATGCTGCTGAACACCAACGGTGTCCGGCTCGCCAAAGAGCCGCAGCTTTGCCAGCAGCTCGGTGAGGTCTTCCGCGATGGCGGGATGCAGGTGTATCTGCAATTCGACGGCGTGCAGGAGGCTGGACACAGCGCTCTGCGTGGGGCGGATCTGCGCGCGATCAAAGCCGCCGCGCTCGCGAATCTGGCGGCGGCGAACATCCCGGTGACGCTGGCAATGACGGTGACGCGGGACAATCTGCCGCATTTGTGGGAGACGATCCGCTTCGGTCTTGATGATCCCAACATCCACGGACTCACCTTTCAGCCGGAGTTTCTCAGCGGGCGCAATGAGCGACCTCAAGCACGCCCGGAACGACTCAACACCGCTGACATCATCATCGCAGCTGTTGAGCAGAGCGGCGGACAGTTGCGGTTCGAGGACTTCACGCCGTTGCCATGCGGCGATCCAAACTGCGCGACCATCGGCTACCTGATCCGTCAGGGGGAGCAGGTGTGGCATGTGAGTGACTTCCTCGACTTCACCCAGCTCCAGGGATTCCTCAAAGACAGGGTGCAATACACGCTGGCCGATCTGGCGAAGTGCGGCTGTGAAAACGAACCGCTGGGCGAGCTACTGCACACGCTGGAGCAGACGCGGAGCATGGCGTTTCGACTGATGGTGAAACCCTTCATGGATGCCTGGACCTGGGACGAGGACCGCATCGACCGCTGCTGCACGCACGTCATCCGGCCCGATGGCAAGCTGGACTCCTTTTGCCGCTACTACTCCGGCTTCCCCGACACCCGCGCCGCCCTGTGACACCGCAACACCAGCTCATGCCTGCCAGCCCGGTTTATGCCTGGACAATGGCTGCCGGAATTCTCATCGGCGCACTGTTTTGGCATCGCCGGGCGAAGGGCAATCCCGATCTGCTCATCATCTACATCGGCGCGCTGTGCGGAGCTTTCATGGGTGCCAAGCTGGCTTACCTCATCGCCGAGGGCTGGCTGGATATTGGCAAACCAAACCTTTGGTTACGCTGGGCCACCGGGAAATCCGTGCTCGGCGGTCTGCTCGGTGGCTATGCCGGAGTCGAGTGGACGAAGCATCTCGTCGGGCACAAGCAATCCACCGGAGATGCCTTCGCGCTCATCATGCCTGTGGGTCTCTTCCTCGGTCGGCTCGGCTGTCTCTCCCATGGCTGCTGTCAGGGTCGCCTCGGCAGCACGGGATTCCGCTGGCCCGCGCCGCAAGTTGAGGCCGGTTTCCAGGTCGTTATGCTGATCGCCATCCTCGTGCTGTATCGGCGTGGCCTGCTGCGAGACCGCCTGTTCTTTCTCTACCTGCTCTGCTACGGCCTATTCCGATTCGCTCACGAGTTCATGCGGGACACGCCGAAGCTTTGGCTCGGCCTCAGCGGCTATCAGGGCATCGCATTGGTGCTGGCTGCGCTGGGATTCATCATGCTCCGCCGCCGCAGTCATTTCATGCTTGCAGACGTTGCTCTCACTCATCCTCCATCAGCTTCACCGCGAGCTTCCGCATGACGTGTCGCTGTGGGAGATTGTCGGTGCGGTCGTAGGCTTCGTCGAGGTTACGCAGGATGCGGAGGAGAATTTGATCAGTAGCTGCGGGCTGGCGAATGACCTCCTCCATGGCTGGATTTGCCGCTGGATGATGTTTGGCTACGTCACTGGCCAGCATGAAACGACCACGATTGAAGCAGTCCACCAGCCAAGTGCGATCTGCCAGCTCGACCCGAGCTAGAAAATGGCCGGGGAAATTACAGCCCAGGATATCGATACCGAAACGCTGACCGAGCAGACGGTAGAGGCAACTGAGGCTGATGGGATTTCCCAGACCAGTCTCCAGTACCCAGAAGAGGTTGCTGTTATTGGCGGTGTAGTAGTCTTTGCTGTTACCCCGAAAACGCACGGTGCCGTCACGCACGGCAAACATCCATTCGCTCAACTCACGGGCATCCATGTGGCCTTGATCACGAAAGGCTTCCTCTGCGAGCGCATCCAGACGCAGGGCTAGATCACCCGCCTGAGTGCGCCAGCCATGCATGTAGGCGGAGATTTGAGCGATGCCTTCCTCAAGCTGCGTGTGCGAGTTTTCTAGCCAGCGCCAACGCATCCACGTTTCATCGAGTTCAGCACGGCGTGCGGGTTCAAGCAGGCGTCCGACATGGCGTTCCTCATCCGCGCTGAGTGGTCGATTTAAATGCTGGAGCCGCTCGGGCAATTCACGCCGCATGGTGGTGAACTCACGCTGCAAGGCCTCTTGAACCACCTTCGAATCGTCATCGAGGAGGGAGAGGAGGTGGCCGAGCTGCACGACTGCTGACATGGGCATCTTGATAGCAGAGAGAGAGCCTGATCGCCAAGCTCGAAATATCAGGTCTGAGATTTTGAGTGCCTACGCGGTGTCTTCTCGCCATGATGTAAGTCGATGCGACTCGCCCTACTTCACTACACCCACGCCCCGATCATCGGTGGGGTGGAGCGTGTGATTCGGGATCAGGCGGCGGCTTTGACCGTGCTGGGGCATGAGGTACAAACCCTCACGCGCGGTGCTTGCCAGGATCTGGCTTTGTTCGATGGGGTGATCGTCCACAATGTCTTCACCATGCCCTTTGATCTGGAGTGGACGCGCGAACTCACCGCGCAGGCTACCGCGCTGCCTCACAT
>JBEBGU010000289.1:0-5723 GCA_040081325.1 Prosthecobacter sp. | reverse complement strand
GGGCAGTATCCACAGCGCTGGCGGATCAACTCCTACCTCAACAACCGTGCCGACAATGAGCGTCGCGGTTGTGCGCAGTGGCTCGACCCAAAAGCGCCGACACTTGCCCGCATTCTCCAGAAAAACGGCTACGCCACCGGCCACTTCGGCAAATGGCATCTCGGTGGCCAGCGCGATGTCGATGATGCGCCGCCGATCACCGCGTATGGCTTCGATGAATCACTCACCAACTTTGAAGGTATGGGTCCGAAGCTTCTACCTCTCACGATGAAGCCTGGAGACAAAGAGCCCGGCAAAATCTGGGGCGATGCCGAGCGTCTCGGCAAGCCGGTGACGTGGATGCAGCGCTCGAAGATCACGAGCGGCTTCATCCATGCCGCGATTCCGTTCATTGACAAAGCCGCCGCTGCCAAGAAGCCTTTCTTCGTCAATCTCTGGCCCGATGACGTCCACGGTCCTTGGTGGCCGCCGACCGATAAATGGGCCAATGGCAAACGCGGACTCTATCTCGCCGTCTTGGAAGAAATGGACCGTCAATTCGGCCAACTCTTCGTCCACATCCGCTCCAATCCCGACCTCCGCGACAACACGCTCCTGCTCATCTGCTCCGACAATGGCCCCGAACCCGGCGCAGGCAGTGCAGGACCCTTTCGCGGCAGCAAAACGACGCTTTACGAAGGCGGCACACGATCACCACTCATCGCTTGGGGACCCGGTTTGATCGACAAAGCCAAAGCAGGCACCGTGAACACGACATCCATCTTCGCTGCCTTCGATCTTGCTCCCTCGCTGCTCTCTATCGCAAAGATCGAAGCCAAAGACATCGCCTTCGACGGCGAAAACATCGCACCGGCACTTCTCGGCCAAAACGATGTCTCTCGCGTTGCTCCCATCTTCTGGCGTCGCCCACCCGATCGAAAAACAGTCAGCGACAAACTCCCCGAGCGCCTCCCTGACTTCGCCATGCGCGAGGGCAACTGGAAGCTCCTCTGCGACTACGACGGCACCAAACCGCAACTCTACGAGCTCGCCCAAGATCGCGGTGAAACGATGAATCTCGCCGCACAGCACACCGAACGTGTCGCAGCCATGCGTAAAGCCTTACTCGCTTGGCATCAATCCATGCCACCCGACAACGGCCTAGCGATTGGAGCACAAGAGCCGAAGCCGAAGGGCAAGAAGAAGCCCTGAATGAATCGCCACAACCTCTCGTTCCCACACGCCATGAAGCACCTGCTCATCTTCCTTTCTCTCTCCACCACGCTCTTTGCCGCTGATAAGCCGAACATCCTCTACATCCTCGCGGATGACATGGGCTTCTCCGACATCGGCTGCTACGGCGGCGAGATCGACACACCGAATCTCGATGCGCTGGCGAAGGGCGGCCTGCGCTTCACGCAGTTTTACAACACGGCTCGCTGCTGTCCCACACGTGCCTCGCTACTCACCGGGCTGTATCCGCATCAGGCAGGCATCGGGCACATGATGGAGGACCGGAAGCTCGAGGGCTACACGGGCAACTTGAACAAAAAATGCGTCACCATCGCCGAGGCGCTTAAACCGGCAGGTTACAAGAGTTACGCCGTCGGCAAATGGCACGTCACGAATGTCACGCACCCGAAGAGCGATGCCGACAAGTTCAACTGGCCGCTCCAGCGCGGCTTTGACCGCTACTACGGCACCATCCACGGCGCTGGCAGCTTCTTTGACCCGAACACCCTTACCTGCGACAACCAATACATCTCGCCCTTTGCCGATCCCGAGTATCCGGCCGCCGATTACTACTACACCGACGCCATCAGCGATCACGCCGCCCGTTTCATCCGCGAGCACGACAAAGCGAAGCCTTTCTTCCTCTACATCGCCTACACCGCCGCGCACTGGCCCGTGCACGCCAAAGAAAAAGACCTCGCCAAATACAAAGGCCGCTACGCCGCTGGCTACGAGGCCATTCGCAAAGCACGCTACGAAAAGATGCTCAAAGAAGGCGTCATCACCGCCGCCAGCACCACCAACTGGCCACTACCGCCCGAAATGGGCGAAAAGGAATTCTGGGAATGGGATCAGCGAAACATGGAGGTCTTCGCTGCGATGGTGGACAACATGGACCAAGGCATCGGCCGTATCGTGATAGCACTCAAGGAGTCAGGCCAGTATGAGAACACGCTCATCTGCTTTCTCCAAGACAACGGCGGCTGTGCTGAAAACATGGGCCGCGCAGGCAAAGGTCCGCCGCGTGCTGAAACGGCCTCGCTGCCGCCTTTGGGTGCGGATTATCTTCAGCCCGACATGATCCCGAAGCGGACGCGCGATGGCTTCCCCATGCGTCAAGGCAAAGGTGTCATGGCGGGCGCTGGCGACACCTACATCGGCTACGGCGAAGCCTGGGCGACCGTCTCGAACACGCCCTTCCGCAAACACAAGCACTGGGTCCACGAAGGCGGCATCAGCACACCGCTCATCGCGCATTGGCCGGCTGGCATCACGCGCAAAGGTCAGCTCGATAGCACGCCCGGCCATCTCATCGACCTCATGACCACAGCCGTCGATCTCTCGAAGACGAGCTATCCCGCCCATGCAAAGCCCATGGAAGGCCGCAGCCTTGCGCCGCTCTTCCAAGGCGGCCAAATCGAGCGCGAAGCCATCTACTGGGAACACGAAGGCAACCGTGCCGTGCGCCTCGGCGACTGGAAACTCGTCGCTGAGCACGCCAAGCCCTGGGAACTCTACAACATCGCCCAGGACCGCTCCGAGCAGCACGATCTCAGCCAGCAGGAGCCCGAGCGCGTGAAGCAGATGACCGCCATGTATGACGCCTACGCGGCCCGCGCCAACGTCGAGTCCTGGGAGAGAGTCATTCCAAAACAGCAATCCAAAGCAGGAAAGAAGGACAAGAGGAAGTTACAAGAATAGCCATCAAAAGGTCTGAGTTTATGCAAATGATCCGTCCGATTCTTGCTTTCATTTTTGTCACAGCGTCCCTCTGTGCATCGGACTACCAAGAGATACTTAAGGTGCATTGCATCGACTGTCATGACAGCGATGCGAAGAAGGGCAAAGTCGATTTGGAATCGATCCTCGGCGAGGATATCGCGAAGCATGCTGACACGTGGGAGGTCGTGGTGAAGCAACTCACCTCCCGCCACATGCCGCCCATCGGCAAGAAGCGGCCGAATGAGGCTGGCTATGCGGAGGTGGTGGAACGGCTCGTGACCGAGTTGGATAAACTTCCGCCGAATCCAGGCGATGCGCCGACGTTGCGCCGCCTCACGCGTGTGGAATATCAAAACGCCGTGCGTGATCTGCTTGCGGTTGAGTTTGATGCGAAGTCTGCTTTTCCGACTGACGAGATCAGCCATGGCTTTGACAACATCACCGTCGGCGATTTGTCACCGGCGCTGTTGGACCGCTACATCACCGCAGCGCAGAAGATCGCACGTCAGGCGGTTGGCACGTCGGACAAGCCAGAGATCACCACCGTCCGTGTGAGGCCGGACATTACACAAGAGTATCATGTGCCCGGTCTGCCGCTCGGCACTCGAGGTGGTGTGCTGATTCCTCAGGTGTTTTCGCGTGAGGGCGACTACGATGTGCAAATCCGTCTTCAGCGTGATCGCAACGAACAGGTCGAGGGCATGAACGGCGAGCATCAGTTGCAGCTCTTGCTCAATCGCGAGGTGAAGGGCGAGTTCACGATCAGGCCAGCGAAGGACAAGAACTACGAGAAGATCGACGCGCATCTCAAGGCGCGGCTGCACATTCCCGCAGGGCAACATGATGTTGGTGTGACCTTCCTGCCCAAAGGATCGCCGGTGCTGGAGCGCCTGCGTCAGCCTTACAAGTCCAGCTTCAACCTGCATCGTCATCCACGTCTATCACCCGCCGTTTATCAGGTGACCATCACGGGTCCCTATGACGCAAAGGGGGCTGGTGACACGCCGAGTCGTCGCTTACTCTTCGGCAATGGCTCCACCGATGCTAAAGCGGTGCTCACGCCGATCTTGCGCCGTGCGTGGCGTCGTCCGGTGACGGATGAAGATCTCGCGAGAGTGCTGCCTTTCGTGAAGGAAGCGAAGGACTTTGAATCGGGTATCGAATCGGCCATCTCGGCTATTTTGGTGAGCCGTGAGTTCCTGTTTCGCACGGAGACGAAGCTCGATGATGCCGCGCTGGCATCGCGGTTGTCGTTCTTCCTTTGGAGCAGTATTCCAGACGATGAATTGCTCTCACAGCACCCCTTGGATGTCGAAGCCCAGGCCCGGCGTATGCTGCGCGATCCGCGAGCAAAGGCGCTGGTGACAAACTTCGCCGATCAATGGCTGTATCTGCGCAATCTCGAAGCCATCACACCGGATGCGCGGCTCTTTCCCGACTTCGATCACAACCTGCGCGAGTCGCTGCGCACAGAAACGAGCCTGCTCTTTGAAGACATGGTGAAAAGCGACCGCAGCGTGCTCGAACTCCTGCGCGCCGACCGCACTTGGCTCAATGAACGCCTCGCGGCACACTACGGCATCCCGCACATCTTTGGAGATCGCTTCCGCGAGGTGAAACTGGAGCCTAAATGGCAGCGCGGTGGTCTTTTGCGCAACGGCAGCATTTTGACCGTGACCTCGTATGCCACGCGCACCTCGCCGGTGATTCGCGGGCACTGGATCTTGAAGAACCTGCTCGCCTCGGAGCCTCCGCCTCCACCGCCGAATGTGCCCGCGCTCGATGGCGTCATCTCCGAGTCATTGCCCATCCGGGAACGCCTCGCCAAGCATCGCGAGATGGCCGCCTGTGCGAGTTGCCACAATCTCATGGACCCCGTGGGCTTCGCTTTGGAAAACTACGACGCCATTGGCCGCTGGCACGCCGAGGCTGATTCACGAGGAGGTTTCGCCGATGGCAGTGAGTTTGAAGGCGTGGCTGGCCTGGAAGACGTGTTGCTAACGCGCCCCGAACTTTTTGTCGCCGCCCTCACCGAGAAACTCATGACCTATGCCCTTGGACGTGGCTTGGAGTCCAGCGATGCACCTGCCGTGCGAAAGATTGTCAGACGAGCCAAAGAGCACGATTGGAAGTTCTCTGAAATCATTGTCGGCATCGTTACCAGTGTGCCGTTTACCATGAAATCCTCCGCACCATGAGCACCTTCACCACATGTAAGTCTCTTTCACGACGCACGCTGCTGCGCGGCGTCGGTGCCACGCTATCGCTGCCTTTTCTGGATGCGATGGTGCCTGCCGCCACCGCTGTATCGCGATCTGTGCAGCCTGCGAAGCGTCTCAGTTATGTTTTCATCCCCATGGGCTGCGATCAGTCGCGCTGGACGCCGGGCAGCAAGGACACACTGGATAACCTCTCGCCGATCCTGAAGTCGCTCGATCCGGTGAAGCAGCACTGTGCCGTTGTTTCCAATCTCGAACTCGAGCCCGCGTATCCCGGCACGCACGCGACCTCCAATGCGAGCTTCCTCAGCGCCGCCCGAGTGAAGCACACCGAGAGCAGCGACTACTGCAACGGCACCACTGCGGATCAGATCGCAGCAAAGGCCATCGGTCAGCAGACGCAGCTTCCATCGCTCGAACTCGCGATGGATCTGATGCAGGTCGTCGGCCAATGCGACAACGGTTTCGCCTGCGTGTATCAGAACAACCTCTCCTGGTCATCGCCCACCACTCCGCTGCCCGCCGAGGCGCATCCTAGGCTCGTCTTCGAGCAGCTTTTCGGTGATGGCG
>JBEBGU010000991.1:0-1463 GCA_040081325.1 Prosthecobacter sp. | reverse complement strand
CCTTTGGGCTTGAAGGCCTCGTGATAGCGCAGGCCAGCACCCCACTCGCGGACAGGGACACTTTCCAGATCATCGACAAAAACCACAGCATGAGGCACGCCGGTGTTCATGCTGTGAACGGTCAGTGTTTCGCCAGCGACGGGCAGGCTTTGAGCGAGATTCAGGCTGTGTGGGGCGCTCATGTTGATGCGAACCTGACCGCTTTCGAACTCGGCAGAAATCATTCCCGCCAGGGTTTCAAAACGAATCATCGTGAGCTTGTCACCATGCAGATGATTGACGAAACGACCGAAGCATCGTGCGCCATTGCCACACATCTCGGCTTCGCCACCATCAGCGTTGTAGTAGCGCATCTTGAAGTCGCCGCCATCGGTCGCAGGTTCGACACAGAGCAGGCCGTCTGCACCGATTCCACGGTGTCGGTCGCAGAGTTTCTCGATCTGCGCAGTGGTCAGAGCCAGGGATAGATCGCGGTTGTCCAGCATGACGAAGTCATTGCCAGCGCCGTTCATTTTAGTGAATGAGAGGGTCATAGGGAAAGGAGGATTTAGAGTGCCTTCACGGCTGCGACGAGCGGCGTGACAAAGGCTTCAACTTGCGCGGCGAGATCTTCGGATGAGCCGTGCTTCTCAATGAGTTTTACGATGGCACTGCCGACGACGACGCCATCCGCTTTGCTAGCGACGGTGGCGGCTTGCTCAGGATTCGAGACGCCGAATCCAACGCACACTGGCACGTTTGTCGCGGCTTTGATCACTGCCACCTGCTCGGCGATGCCGCTAGCCACCTCCACCTGCGCGCCAGTGACGCCGAGGCGGGAGACATAATAAACAAAACCCTCAGCGCACTTTGCGATGCTGGCGATCCGCTCCGGCGGCGATGTCGGAGCGATGAGCTGGATGTGGCGTAGCTCAGGCGTCGGCTTCAGCTCAGGGTTCTGCGCCACTTCATCAGGCGGCAAGTCGAGCACGAGCACGCCATCCACCCCAGCCGCAGCGGCGTCGATGTGAAAGCGCTCGTAGCCGTAAGTATAGACGGGGTTCAGATAAGTGAAGAACACCAGCGGGATCTGAGACTTTGTGCGGAGTTGGCGAACCATCTCCAGCACCTTTGGCATGGAAGCTCCAGCCTTGAGTGCGCGGTCAGCAGCCAATTGATTCACCACGCCATCGGCCAGTGGATCAGAGAATGGCACACCTAACTCGACAATGTCTACTCCGGCACGCTCGAGAGCGAGCACGATGTCGATGGTTGCATCCAGCGTCGGATCGCCCGCGCAGACATAGGCCACAAAGGCGCGCTTTCCGTCAGCACGGAGTTGGGCAAAATGGGCGTCGATTCGGTTGGCAGTGGCAGGCATGGAGGGCTGGTTATTTAGCGCGTCCTCCAGCGAGTGCAACCAATGCGCACATCCTTGCAGAGCTGCTTTTGCGGGCCGAAGGATTTTGAGTCCATGACATTCA
>JBEBGU010000288.1:0-5727 GCA_040081325.1 Prosthecobacter sp. | reverse complement strand
GATGTGCTCACTGACTTCTGCTTTCCATGGGAGGGAGCGGACTGTGCCGAGCACGGAGTTCCGTGCGCTATGGGATGATGAGCTGCTGCACTTCCGCTTCGATTGTCATGATGATGATCTTGTGCTCGCAGAGGGTGACTCAATTAAAGAACGAGTGCTCGGCTCAGACCGTGTGGAGATCTTTCTCACACCGGATCTCAGCCTCACACCCTACTACTGTTTTGAAATGAGTCCGCGTGGTGAAGTGCAGGCTTATCGGGCACGCTATCACCGTCGGATTGACTGGGATTGGACGTGTCCAGATTTTCAAATCAGTGCCTGCATTGAAGCACCGCATTATCGCGTGGAAGGCAGCTTGCCATTGGCGAGACTGCGCGCGCTAAACATTCTGAAGCCAGGCTCGCATGAGTTTTACGCTGGAGTCTATCGTGGCGAGTTCAGCCACCTGTTTGATGACAGTGTGCATCATGGCTGGATGCCCTGGGTAAATCCGCAGACAGAGAAGCCTGACTTCCATGTGCCGGAGTCTTTTGGTGTGTTTGTACTCCAAGGCTAGACCTCACTCCGCAGGCAAGTCCCAGGCCTTCAGCCACTCGCTCTTTTGCAGCTTGAAGCCCTGCTTCATCAGCCGCTGCTCCATGTCTGGCAAATGGGCTGCTCCGTAGAAGATGGCGAGGTGCTTCTTGCCAGACTCGATCTGCTTTTGCATGACTTCCAGGGCGTGGCGGTTGCGCTCGCCGATGATGGCGGTGCCGTTGCCGGACTCGATGCCGGCCATGAGATTCTCCACGCTGTCGAACTCACGGCCGACCATGCGCTTCAGCTCTGTGGCGCTGTCCTTGCGCATGAGGATGGCGATGAGCTGCACCATGCTTGGCTCATCCTTGTCAGGATCAGCCGTTAGAGTTTGAGCGATGGCGGCTTTCATCCAGAGGGAGAAAAAAGTCTCCTTCTTGTCCTTCTGCGTATCAAAGAAGCCCTCGGCACTCATGTCGGCATGGACAAAGTTTTTGGCCTTGTAGTCGATGCACTGGAGCTGGCTTTCGAGAGCTAGCTTGGTGCGCATGGTCTCCTGCATCTGGCCGAGCCATTGCAGCTTTGCCGCGCCATCGGCCACTTTCATTTCCTGACGCTGCTCGACGGGGCGACCCACGAGTTCATAAAGCACGGCATCGTAGGTTTTGAAACGAGCGTTCAGTGCGTCGAAGTACTTCTTGTCAGCGATATGCACCGCACCCACGAGATCGACGATGACACCTGTCGGCGAAACATAACTGGCGATGCCGGTTTGCAGCGAAGCTCCCTGATCATCCTCGACGAAGCGGATAAAGTCGGTCGCAGTCACCACGCCGTCTTGTGTGACGGCCTTGAGATCCGCCCACGCCACCGCACCGAGCATCAGGCTCCAACTCAGGGCGATGACAAAAGGCTTCATGAATCAGTTGGCGAAGAGTTTGTTGAAGAAGACCTTCATCTCATCCCAAGACGCTTTGTCGGCGGCTTCGTTGTAGGCCGCACCTTTGGAGTTGTCGCTGCCAGCGGCTTTCTGGGTGAAGGCGTGAACAGCGCCGGGATACTGCACGAGTTTGTAGTCCACACCGGCGTCCTTCATCTCCTGTTCAAAGGCAGCGATGTCTTTGGCCGGCACAAAGGGATCGTCCGCACCATGAAGTGCGAGCACCTTGCCCTTGATGTTCTTGCCATCGTCAGGCGTGGGGCTGTCGAGTCCGCCGTGGAAGCTGACCACGCCTTTCAGGATCGCTCCACTGCGCGCCAACTCGATGGCGGCAGTGCCACCGAAGCAGTAGCCGATGCAGGCCACGCGAGAGGTGTCAGTGCGACCGTCTTTCACCAGCACACTGAGCGCCGCCTTCAGGCGATCACGGAGCAGCGCGCGATCTTTTTTGTACTTGCCAGCTTCCTGACCGGAAGCAGGCGGCTGCGGGCGCACGCCTTTCCCATAGACATCGGCGACGAGGACGTTGTAGCCGAGCTCGGCAAGCATCCGCGCGCGCATTTTTTCATTGTCACTGACGCCGGTCCACTGATGCACGATGAGCACGGAGGGGCGCTTCGCCGGGTTGGCATCATCATAGGCGGCCCAGCCCTCGCAGGTCACGTCACCGGCAGTGTATTCGACGGGTTTTCCGACAATGCCCGCCATGAGCAACGGGGCGGCGGCGACAAGCAGGGTGATCAGGATCGGTTTCATGGCAGTAGATACGGTGGAGCTGAGACAGTCCACGCAGTCATCTTCGTTCGATGGAATTTCCAGCGTGCCCGCGTATCCGATGCATGTCTCCGACCACACTCTGTTTTTCCCTGCTTGCCCTCGCATTTACCGCTGCCGCTCAGACCAGTGTTTTGACGCTCGGTGCCACGGGTGATGGACAGACAGATGACACGGTGGCGATTGAGAAAGCGGTGCTGTCACATGGCAGTCTGCTTTTCCCCAAAGGCACCTACCGCCTGACGCGCACGATCCATATTCCGTTGAGTGAGACTGGTTTCGCCGCGCTGTCAGGCGATGGCACAGCGCGCATCGTGATGGCAGGGGCCGGTCCTGCCTTCTTTTTCAAAGGCAGCCATGAGGGCACGGCAGCACCGAGTAGTTTCAAACCGCCGGTGTGGGAGAAAGAGCGCACGCCAATGGTCAGTGGCATCGAGATCGTGGGTGAACATGCCGAGGCGGATGGCATCGAGGCCGTGGGCACGATGCAGCTCACGATGACTCGTGTCATCGTGCGCAAGTGCCGCCACGCCGTACATCTCACCACGCGCAATCGTAACGTGCTCATTGCCGACTGCCACTTCTATGAGAACAGCGGTATTGGCATCTTTTTGGATCAACTGAACCTGCACCAGATCAACGTCATCGGCTGCCACATCAGCTACAATGGCGGCGGCGGCATCGTGTCACGCGGAGGCAATGTGCGGAACCTGCACATCGGCACCTGCGACATCGAGGGCAATCATTCTGAAAAAGGTCCGCCATCGGCGAATGTCGAACTCACTTCAACGGACGGCTCCATCGGCGAAGTGGCGATCACGGGCTGCACACTCCAGCACACGAGCAAAGCACCCGGCTCGGCGAACATCCGCATCAACGGCGCGGGCACTGATCCCAGCCTGGAGCGCCGTGTTGGACGAGCGACGACTCGTGAGGGCAATGTGACCATCACCGCCAATGTGTTCAGCGACGTACGAGTGAACATCGAGGTGCGTGAGTCACGCGGCGTCACGATCACAGGGAACACGTTCTGGGAAGGCTTTGAGCATGATCTGCTGGCAGAGAACTGCGAGCACCTCGTCATCAGCAGTAACAACTTCGACCGCAACCCGCGCTATGCGGTGAATGGTTTTCTGGATGCGGAGAACAATGGCATTGTGCTAACTAACTGCACCGACAGCTCACTCACTGGCAACGTGATCTCTGGCGTCTGGCGTCAGCGCGCGGCGGTGGATGTCACGGGCGGCAGCCGGCTGGTGATTGCACAAAACCAGATCCTCGACTCCGACGGAGCTGGCATTCGTTTGGAAGACGTTAAGCACAGCCTGATCGCCAACAATCTCATTCGCGATGACCGTCCCGAGGACAAGCGGAGCAAGGAGCCATCGCTGCTGATGATGAAGAGCGCCGAGAATCAGGTCAGTGCGAACATGCTGGGGAACGGACAGAAGGAGGAGTAGCTCACCGCCCCAGCAGCCCAACGATGCAGGCGGTGCAATAGCACGCGAGCAGGCCGCCGATCATGGCTTTGAAACCGAGACGGGCGAGATCTTGACGGCGGTTTTCTGCCAGTGCGCCGATGCCACCGATCTGGATGGCGATGCTGGCAAAGTTGGCAAAGCCGCACAAAGCGTAAGTGGCGATGGTGACACTCCGTGGCTGGAGTCCTTCCGCCTTGCTCAAGCTAAGGTAGCCGATGAATTCATTGAGCACGATGCGCTCACCCAGGATGCTGCCGATGGCGCGGCAGTCCTGCCAGGGCACACCCATGAGCCAGGCGAAGGGCGCATTCACCCAGCCGAGCAACGTCTGAAGCGGCCGGGCCTCGCTGATACCAAAACCACGCAGGCCGACGGAAAGTGTGTAGTTCGCCAGAGCCACGATGGCGACAAAGGCGATGAGCATGGCCATGACATTGATGGCGAGTTTCATGCCATCGCTGGCACCATGGCAAATCGCATCGACGCCATTCACGGTCTCCCGTTCGATCTGGCGCTGCGCACCTTCTTTGGTGTCGCTGACCTCGGTTTCCGGCAGGAGAATCTTTGCCAGCATCAGCGAGGCAGGGGCGCTCATGACAGAGGCGGTGAGCAAATGCCCGGCGGAAATGCCAAAGGCGACATAGGCGGCCAGCACACCGCCCGCGATGCTTGCCATGCCACCGATCATCAGGGCCAGCAACTCACTGCGCGTCATAGTAGCGAGGTAGGGCTTGATCACGAGCGGTGCCTCAGTCTGCCCCATGAAAATATTGGCCGCAGCCGCCAGGCTTTCACTGCCGTTGGTGCCCATGAGCCGCTGCATGATCCAGGCCACAACGCGCACGATGATTTGCAGGATGCCGTAGTGATACATCAGCGAGGACAAGGCCGACACGAGCACGATTGTGCCGGTCACGGTCACGGCAAAAAGGAAGGCGTTGTCCGGCCCCCATTTCGCTGAGAGCAGATCGTGATTCGCCAGCGGACCGAAGACCATGGACACGCCTTCATTGGCAAAGCCTAGCAGCCGATTGAAAGCAGCATCCAGCCTGCCAAAAAACCAAGCGCCAGTTCCCGTACGCAGAACCAGCCAGGCGAGGATGAATTGCAGCGTCAGACCGGAGCATACGGTGCGCCAGGGGAAGCGGCGGCGGTTTTCTGAAATCGACCAAGCGAGCGCGATGAAAGCTACGAGGCCAAGAACACCAATGAAGCTGAAATTGGAAGGCATAAGTTTGGTAGAACCGATGCCCGAGGTGATCACGGCAGAGCAGTACGCCCAGCAGCCCCAGGAGCAGTGCCTTGAATCCTATTCTGCTCGTTAAGGTGGAACCAATCATCAGCAGACATGCGTTGAGCCTCCATCCGGCTTCGGTAGGTCACTCCGGCGACGAAGCACGCGACATCAACGACAAGAATAGCCATGGCGATGAGGATGCCCCACTTCTTTAGGCTTTCGTCGATGATCTTGTTTTTATTAACTGAAAACTCAGTTGCCTTGGAGAAAGTGGATTGGAAGAGCCGCCGCCATTGCCGAGGCTCTCGGGCGACGCTAAATGACCACACAAATAGGGCCGTCAGCACGATGCAGGCGATCTGGTATTGGAGTGGAAAACGTTCGTCCATGGTTAGCTGCGATCATTTGAGCGCCCCCTGTCATAGAACGCCCTGATGAAAATGGCAATCACGGATTCTATTGAGCACGCAGGAAACAATCCGCTCCAGGCGTGTCTCCCTCAATAGTGAGATTCACCTGACCATTCGCAGCTAAATGACTGAGCATGTGCCAGGCGTCCTCAGCATCCACACCGACCTGGGCGGCCAGTTCATAAGCCGTGGCTCCAGTGCCAGACCCAGGCACGGCGGCGAGCACGGCGGACATCTGCTTTAGGAAGTCGGTCGCCGCTTTCTTGCCAGCCTCGACACCGGGCTGATGATAGGCATTTACATTCACCAGCGTGGCGTAAAGACCGACCGCGCGCTCGAAGAGACCCACGAGCATCCCGAGGCTGAAAG
>JBEBGU010000287.1:0-5754 GCA_040081325.1 Prosthecobacter sp. | reverse complement strand
ATTCAGCACATGCACCACTCCGCTGTTCAGGCCTATAGCGACCCTTTCCGCACCCCAATTCACCGCCAAGGCACCGATGCCTTCCTCAACTTGGATGCTGTCCCCTACCATCTGTCCCGAAGTCACATCCCAGACGCTGACGATACCTTTCGTTAGCCCCTGCCCTTCGACCACGGCATTGCTGGTGCTGGCGATGATGGTGCCCAGGTTGTCTAAATTGAGGCCGGTGATGGGCGTCTTCATCCCCGACGGCGCTTTCTGCTGAAAGGAATATTCTTGTTTGTCAGGCTGCCTCAGATCCCATGCTAAAATTGTACCGTCGTCGCCTCCAGCCGCCAGCAAGTGACCATCTCCAGACAGCGCGAGACAAAGAGCCGACTGCGGTGTGGCGGCCTTGCTCACAGGCATTCGCAGGCCTAGCAGCACGCTGCTATCATCTTCCAGCGACCACTGCATTATCTGCCCATCATCGCGCGCCATGAAAATATAGCGGCCATCTTTTGACACGAGAAGCGAAGTAATCACGACGCCACCTGACAGCGCAAAATCCGTGCGCTGATGTGTGGTCATGTCCCATAGACTCAGCACATCCTGCGCTGCGGCGGTGGCGTAAGCTCGGGGACTGCTGATGGCTATGACTCGGCCCATCTGCGGACTCAGCGTCACCAGTCGCGCTTCTGTAGCACCCTGCGGCAGCGGCAGATTCGGCGTTGCCGGCTGGATGAAATGCTCGTGTTCGAGCAGGCTGAGCAGATTGGTGGCTGCTATCTCATTGTCAGGGTCCGTGCGCAGCGCGCGGCATAGCAGCGCCACCGAACTAACGTAATCATTTATTTCCGTGAGCTTACCAGCCATGCGCCCGTCAGAGACAGAAGAGGCTTTTTGCGCAGCCACCCGGTTTTCTTCTGCTTCTAAATACAGCGCCGTGCTAGTGATGCCGCCCGCGAGAACGGTCAAAGCCACCGCCAGTCCCGCCGCCACACCCACACGATGACGCCGAACAAACTTTCCTATCAAGTAGCCTTTGCTCGGCGGACAAGCCCGCACGGGCTGATCGTGCAGGTAACGACGCAGATCATCCGCTAAATCATCCGCATTGCCGTAGCGGCGCGCAGGATCTTTTTCCAAGGCCTTTAGAATGATCCAATCCAAATCACCCTTCAGCAGCGGCTCACGCGAAGATGGGCGCGGCGGATCGAGCTCCACCTGATCGCGCAGGATTTGATGCATGGGTTTCTGGGCCATATCCATGGCCGAGACCAGAGGCTTCCCAGAAAGCAGCTCCAGCAAGATGGAGCCGAGGGCATACACATCCGAACGAGTGTCCACATGCGAGCTGCCACGCTCGATCTGTTCGGGGCTGATGTAGCCAGGCGTGCCCACGAGCTGGTCCATGCCAGTGGCGAGCGTCTGACTCACATTTTTCTGCTCCAAGACTTTGGCGATTCCGAAGTCGATGACCTTAGGAGTTGGCTCGCCATCCTCCTCCATCACCATCACATTGGAGGGCTTTAAATCACGGTGAATGATCCCCTTCTGATGCGCATGATTCACGGCATGACACACTAGGATGAAAAGCTCAATCCTCTGCTGAATCGTCAGCTTCTTTTTATTTGCATAACTGGTGATGGACTGGCCACGAACCAGCTCCATGACAAAGTAGGGCTGCCCACGTTCCGTCTCACCCGCGTCGAGCACTCGCGCGATGTTCGGGTGCTCCATGACCGCCAGGGATTGACGCTCCGTGGCAAAGCGGGCGATCACCTGCTGCGTGTCCATGCCCGCCTTCAGAATTTTCACCGCCACCTGACGATGAATCGGCTGTGTCTGCTCAGCTCTGTAAACGAGACCGAAGCCACCCTCACCTAGCTTTTCAATCAGGTGAAATTTGCCGTCGATCCAGCCATCATTGTCCTTCAGCAAATCCGTGGAGCGTGCTCTCGGCACCTGCTTGGGGCGGTTACTCGTCTCAGCATCCTTCACCCCCTCAGTCTCAACCGCCACGCCGAATCCGGTCGTGTCGGGCGCTTCAAAAGATGGAACGGGATTTGTCACGATAGGGGTTCCGCTCAAAAAGCATGCCGCGCTCCTGAATGCAATCTTCTTGATGCCAGATGAGGCGCGTGTTGCATAAACGTCGTGTCTCTGATTTGATCAGCACAATTCCATGCGTCCCGTCTTTCTCCTCCTCATCTGTTTTCTGAGCCTGCTCCCGGCCTGCTCCACTTTCAAAAAAGACCCCAAGGTCATCATCACGGTCTTTTCACAAGGCAGTGACATGGATAATCCCAAGACCATCTTCAGGCGCCCGATTGCAGGCCAGCAGGTCGTCTTCAAAGTCATCCCTGAATTCACAGAAAAGAGTGTGGTCGCCTTTCACCCTTTCGACGCGGAGGACGGCACCCATGGCGTCGCACTGAAGCTCGACTTCAAAGGCACCAACGCCATCGAACTCGCTACCCGGATGCGTCAGGGAGAGATATTGATGAGTATGGTCAATGGCACAGTGGTGGACTATGTCGCCATCGACCGCGTCGTAGCAGACGGCATCTTCACCATCTGGCGGGGTCTGCCAGATGAGCTCATCGCCGTGATGGAAAAAGAATACCCACACATCCATGAAGTGACCTCTTCCTCAGACATGATCGACATGACTCCGAGCACCACTAAGGAGAAGAAAGACTCACGCCGCCGTGTCGATAAAGCCGCCAAGGAAAAACTCAAAACCGATGCTGATGCCGCCAAACGCGCAGCACGCGGTGAGTTCGAACCCGAACTACCCAAAGGTGAAGCCGTTCCACTCAGTGAAGCCTTGAAATCTAACCCCTAATTATAGAGATCCATTCATGCAGCAGGTTTTGAGTGTCACGTTTGATTTAGTGGAGAAATTTTGGCCTCACTTAGTGGTGACCATTTTGGTCGGCTTCGCGCTGTTGGTGTGCCTATGGCGCGCCTATCGGCGTGGGCGATATAACTGTGACGCGGATGAAGCCGCAGCAGCCGCGCTAAAACGCACGGCCAGACATTCTCTTAAGCGTCTCGATCCAACCCATTTTAGCGTGCTTGATGAAGTCTACATGCCGCGCCACGAAGGCAATGGAGTAACACGACTGGACCACGTTGTTCTATCCACTCACGGCATTTTCATCATTCAGGTCCAGCAGGAGAGTGGCATCATCACGGGCACTGCCAATACAGCACGCTGGATTTGTAGCGAATTCACAGAGGAGAAAAGTCTCTCCAACCCAATCGTTCGCAATGGCTACCATGTGAAGGCACTGGCCGAATTTTTAGAGCTGCCAACCGCCCTATTTTTTTCCGTTATCTACTTTGAGAAGCCGGTCACTTTGAGCAGCAACCTACCCAAGCATGTGCTTACCAAGGGACTGGGGCGGCATATCGTATCGCACAAAACAAAGTTGATTTCGCCCGAGGTTTTAGCTGCGATCTCTGCACGCCTCGAAGCACATCAGGTGAAGCAATCCATCGACAGCGCAAGACAGGAACACAAAGCCGGGCGCGAGCGTAGGCGCCGCACTACGCAAGAATCTGTAGCGGGTCCACCGTTGTGGGGCCTTTCAGAGTAGCCCCACCGCTTTCGGCACCACGCCAGGGAAGAGCTTTAACGCCTCCGCGTCACTCAGTCCCAGACTGCCGCGCAGCACTTCGGCGAAGACATGGCGGTAGTCCGTTTCCAAATGCAGGCCGCCTGGGCCGGGTGTGTTCACATTCACATCGTCATCCGCGGTGATCGGCCAGCCACCGAGCACCTGCCCACCTTTGACGCGATCTCCCAACGCCATGAACGTAAAGCCGCGTCCGTGATCCGTGCCAAGTGATGCATTCTCATACACACGCCGACCAAACTCCGTGGTGATCATCACCGTGTAGCGCCCGCGATGCCCTTTCAGATCCGCGTCCAATGCCGCGATCCCTTCCGCCAGCGTCTTGATGCGCTCCGCCTGCTGGCCTGTCGCATTCCCTTGGAAGAAGTGCGTGTCCCAGCCGCCGAGATCGATGCAGGCCACCTGCAAACCGAGCCGCTCTTTCATCAGCCGCGCGATCTCACGCAGGCCGCTGCCGAACGTATCTTTCGGATACACCGCGCCATTCTCCGGCTGGTAATCTTTGCCCTGGAGCGCCGACACACGCTTGAAGAGATCCAGCGTCTCCACCCCGCGCACGCCCAGATGTGTCACGTCCGCGCCATACATCGCTTTCAGCGCTTTCACCGCCGCATCAGCATCACCCGACGGCGTCTTGATGGCGATGTCATCCAGCCGTTCCAGCACACTCACCGCCGGTGCGCCGCGCAGAGATTCCGGCAGCGCCGTCCCGATCGCCACAGCGGAGAGCGGCGATTGTTTATCCACCGCGCGCATCCGCAGATAGCGTCCCAGCCAGCCACCGCCGGCCGGTGTGCCATCCATCGTGTCGCCATGCTCCATCATGTCCTGGCATTCGAAATGGGAGCCGGTCGTGTTATTCACGCCCACCGACTGCACCGCGCCGAGACGACCTTCTTTGAACATCGACTCCATCGGCTTCATCGCCGGATGCAGCGCATAACGGTCCGTGAGTTTGATCGCCTCACTCGCCTTGATCGCGAGTGATGGCCGCAGCCGGTAATACTGATCATCCGCATACGGCACCCAAAGATTCAATGTGTCCGCCCCGCCGCGCAGAAAGACATGAATCAGCGTGTGTGTTTCCTCTCGTGGCACAGCCGCAAATGTCGGCGCGGCAGCCAGGGCGAGTTTGGAAAGGAGAGCTCGGCGTGTGAAAGTGGGCATAGGATTAGCACCTTTGAAAAGCCGGACCCGCGAGGATGAGTCCGATGGTTTGTTTCTCGTCTTCAGCTTCCAGCGCGCTGAGTTCCTCCGGCTTTGGCGCTCGACCGATGAGATGGGCGAACCAATGCTCGGTATGATTCGCAGCCTTCCCATTGCCCAGCGCCTTGCCCAGCTCATGGACATTCACTCTGATCCCCGGCTGTTTTCCGGACGCCAGCGCCATGCCGAAATTCCAGCGCCACATCAGCGTGCCCATCCACGGCAGCTCGTCATCCGTGTAGCCATCGGGCGTCGGGTACTGAAAGAAGCCGTGGCCCATGCGTTGCAGCGGCTCCAGCACATACTTCTCCGCATGAGTGTCCGCCGCCATCGCACGCATCGCCGAGACCATGAACTTGAGTGGACGCTTCAGAAGCTGGCCGCGACTCGCCATAAACTCCTCGGAGTTCAGCAGCAGGCGCAGCACGCATTTGATGTCACCCTGCGTGCGCGTGAATTCGGCGGCCACACGTTTCACCAGACTGTCCGGCGGTATCTCACTGACAAAGCGCCTGCACAGTTTGAGCGCCAGGAAATTTGCAGTGCTCGGGTGACTGCACACGATGTCCACCAGCCGGTCGAGATCGCTTTGCCCGCCTTTGGCCGGGATCACCTGCCCGAGCACGCGCTTCTCGCCATCGTCATGCCAGTCAGGTTTGAAAAAAGACTCGCTTTGATTCATCGCGAAGAAGCGGTTGCGATCAAAGGTCCAGCCGCTCAGACAGCGCGCCGCCTCCCTCACATCGTCCTGCGTGTAGCCGCCGCTGGCGCCCATCGTGTGCAGCTCCATCAGCTCGCGGGCATAGTTTTCGTTAGGCTTGTCGTCCGTCTTGCGGCGCACCTTGTTCGCCTTGCCGTCAAGATACACCAGCATCGCCGGCGAGGTGGCGGAGGCGCGGATGAGATCATGGAAATTCCCCAG
>JBEBGU010000286.1:0-5754 GCA_040081325.1 Prosthecobacter sp. | reverse complement strand
GAATACCTCGACAGCGTGCGCGAGGTGGAGAAGCGCATCGAAAACGCGGGCAAACGTGGCGAATTGCAGGGCTGGCGGCCCACGCTCGACAAGCCGAACATCAAACGCCCGGCAGACGGTATCCCGCAGGACATCGGCGAGCACATGCGGCTCATGATCGACCTGCTCGTGCTCGGCTTTCAGACCGACACCACGCGCATCACCACGCTGAAGCTCAACAACGACCACAGCGCCCTGCGTTTCCCGAATCTGCCCAGCGTGCAGCAGGCCGGGCATGGCATCGATTACATGATCCATCACCTGCTCAGTCACAGCGACGGCGACGACTGGCTGAAGGTGAACCAGTTCTTCATGGAGCAGCTCGCGTATCTTGCGCGCAAGCTCGACGCCATCCAGGAGGGGCCGCGCACGCTGCTCGACAACACGATGATCCTGCACTGCTCCAGCATGATGGCCGGTGCGAAGCACGACAACGATCAGCTCCCGGTCATCGTCCTCGGTGGAGCGGGAGGACGGCTCAAAACTGGCCGCGCACTTGACTACAAAGACAAGCCCGAGCGCCAGCTCTGCCGCCTGTTCATGTCGATGATGGACAAAATGGACGTGCGCCCGAAAGCTTTTGGCGATGCGGCTAAGATGCTGGAAGAGGTGTGATGGACAATCACCGGGTATAGTCGCCATTCATCTCCGCATCAGTTTTTGATGCGAGCGGATCTTTGTATAAGAAGACCTGCGTTCCTGAAGCATCACACAGAAGGCTGTCTATTCGCCCGGTCCTACCCTCGCGGCGTTCAAATAGGTGCGAGTTCTTCCACAGGCTACAGTCTGGCGTTCCTTTGAGTGGAACTGTGAAGAACGACAAATTCTCTCGTGGGTAGTCTGGAGACAGCGGATTCTCCTTCATCCCGAGCTGCTGAACCAAGTCCGTGCAATCTGCGGCTGTGCATGAAAAGAATAACACCGTTAGCCCATCGAAAGGAACATGATGAACTCGGATCTTTTGTGCGCTTGGCGGCATAGTGGAGCCGAACTCCAATTGGAAGTAGCGTGCCGCAGAAGGTGGGGATTGCCAACGCTTGAATACTGAAGTGCTAATGGCAGCCAGGGCGATGACCATTGCAATTCTGACGAATAGGCGATCCCAACTGCGGCGAACACATAGAATTGAGATTGGCACCACAATCGCGGCTGCGACAAGACCGGCTCCACCGAAAAGCAGAACGCCCACGAAGACGGCGCTCCCGATTGCTTGGTTCTCTGGAAACAGAAGACTGAACGTGAGGAGGCAGTGAATGAATGGAAGCGAACAAATCAGCACGATTGCTTCCGCGACTGAAAGGAAATCCCATTTTGAGATTGTCCGCCTTGTTTTTGTGTCCGCATAATTCATGTCCATTGAAGAACAGGAAAACGTCATTGCTTGCAACCATTGCTTCAGCCAGCAATTAGCTCCATGCCCGTCATCACCGCCGACAAACTCCAAGACAACTACGATGTCGTCATCGTCGGCTCCGGCGCGGGCGGCGGGCAGACGGCTTACACGCTGACAATGGAGGGCGTGAAGGTGCTCGTGATGGAGGCGGGGCGTTCGTTTGATGTGCAGACGGAGGTGGCGATGCTGCAATGGCCGAGCCACGCACCGCTGCGTGGTGAAAAGACGCCGGACAAGCAATACGGCTTTCACGATTGCTCGATCCACAGCGGCTGGGAAATCCCTGGTGAGCCCTACACGAACGCGCACGCGGAAACGGAGAACCAGTTCAAGTGGTGGCGTCAACGCATGATGGGTGGCCGCACGAACCACTGGGGCCGCATCTCGCTGCGGAATGGGCCGCACGACTTCAAACCGCGCACGCGTTGGGGCCTCGGCTTTGACTGGCCGATCAGCTACGACGACCTCGCACCTTACTACGACAAGGTGGAGATGCTCGTTGGCGTCTTTGGCACCAATGAAGGCCTGGAGAACTCACCTGATTCATCGCCCGGCGTTTTGCTGCCTGCGCCGAAGCTGCGCGTGGGCGAGCTGTATGCGCAGAAGCACGGCAAGAAGGTGGATGCGCACATTGTGTCGATCCATCGCGCGGTGCTCACGAAGCCGCAGGATGCCGAAACGATCCCCGCGAAGCTGCATCCGGGCAATGCGAAGGCGCAGGGCATTCTCGCCGAGTCGATGCGCACGCGTGCTCCGTGCTTCTGGGCCACGGATTGCCATCGCGGCTGCGCCATTCGCGCGAACTACGATTCGCAGACCGTGCATCTGCGTCCCGCGCTGGCGACGGGGAATCTCGACATCCTCCCGAATGCGATGGCCCGTGAGGTGACAATCAACAAAGATGGCAAGGCCACCGGCGTCACCTTCATCGACAAGACCTCGGGTCGCGAAGGCCATGCGAAAGGCCGCGTCGTGGTGCTGGCGGCCAGTTCACAGGAGTCGGTGCGTCTGCTGCTGAATTCGAAGTCGAAACTCTTTCCCGATGGACTCGCGAACTCGAGCGGCAAGGTCGGCAAATACATCACTGACTCCGTTTCGAGTAGCGTCAGCGCACACATCCCGGCTTTTGAGGGCATGCCGGTGCACAATGAGGACGGCGCGGGCGGTCCGCATGCCTATGTGCCGTGGACCCTGCTCGCGCAGAACCGCCACGGCGAGCTCGGCTTCCCCGGCGGGTATCATTTGGAGTTCACCAGCGGCCGCCAGATGCCGGCGGTGAATGTCGTGAGCAGCATCGACAGTCGCGCAGGCAGTGCGAGCGTGCTGTATGGCAAGAAGCTCAAAGAAGAGGCGCGGCGCTTTCACGGCTGCCAGCTCGGATTTGGTGCGCAGGGCACCATGGTGCCGAATGACGACTGCTATGCGGAGCTTGATCCCGATTTGAAGGACCAGTGGGGCATTCCCGTGCTGCGCTTTCATTGGAAGTGGTCAGACTTCGAGCTGAATCAGGTGAAGCATCAGCAAACACGCATCTGCGGGCTGCTGGAGGCGCTCGGCGGCAAAGTATCGAAGGCGGAGGCCGATCCTGCGAAAGCCATCAAGCAAGGCGGCACCGTGATCCACGAGGTCGGCGGCGCGATCATGGGCGCCGATCCGAAGACCTCGGTGACGAACCCGTGGAGCCAGACCTGGGACGTGAAGAATCTCTTTCTCGCCGATGGCGCACCTTTCGCCAGCACCGCGGACAAAAACCCGACGCTCACCATCATGGCGCTCGCCTGGCGCATGGCGGATCACCTCATCGCTGAACTCAAACGCCAGAACCTCTGATGCCCACGCCCGATCCACTTCCGCGCATCAGCCGCCGCGTGTCCATCCAGTGGATGCTCGGCGCGACCGCCGCACTTGCCACGCGTGAGGTGCAGCTTCTGGCCGCCGATCCCGCGATCACTGCGAAAGGCTACGGCCCAGACCCGAGCATGGTGAAAATCTACCAGCCCGGTGATGTGTGGCCGCTCACCCTCACCGAGCCACAACGTCGCACCACTCAGGCCTTGTGTGATCTCATCATCCCCGCCGATGCCTCCTCGCCCAGTGCCTCCGCCGTCGGCGTGCCGGACTTCATCGACGAATGGATCAGCTCGCCCTATCCCGCGCAGGCCGGTGATCGCAAAACGATCCTCGATGGCCTCACCTGGATCGACGCTGAATCTCAGCGCCGCTTTCAGAAGCCCTTCGCTGATCTCTCTCACGATCAGCAGACCCTGATCTGCGACGACATCGCCAGCCTGAAGCTAGAACCCTCGCTCAAAAAGGCCGCGAGCTTCTTCAAACGCTTCCGCGATCTCGCCGCCGGCGGCTACTACACCACGCCCGAAGGAGCCAAAGCCATCGGCTACGTCGGCAACATGCCCAGCGCGACCTTTGAAGGCCCTCCCATCGAAGCGCTGAAGCATGTGGGGCTGGCGTAGCATAGGCTTTCTAGCCTGTGCTCGGCCATCTCCAGGCTAAACACCCAGCACACAGGCTAGAAAGCCTATGCTACAGAACATCATCATTGCCAAATCGACCGCTCACCAGCGTAGTGAGTCCAATGCCATTTTTCTCGCGCCTTCTCGCCAGCCTTTGCCTCGCCTCACTGACCGCCCACGCCACGGTGGTGCGGGTAGAGATCACGGCCCGTTCGAACATTCCCAAATCCGACTACGAGCAGATCACCGGCAAGCTGCACTTCGAGATCGATCCGAAGCGGCCGCAGAATGCGATCATCGCAGGCGTCGATCTCGCGCCGGTGAATGCGGCGGGCAAAGTGAGGTTCACGGCCGATTTGAGGCTGTGGAAGCCGAAAGACGACTCACGGAGCAATGGCGCGGCGTGGGTGGAGATTCCGAATCGCGGTGGAAAAGCGAGCTTGAGCGAGTGGGTGATGAAGGCGGGCTTCACGCTCGTGAATGTGGGCTGGGAGTTCGATGTGGCGGCGGATAAACTGCGCCTGGAAGTGCCTCGGGCGAGAAACAAGGAGGGCAGCCCGATTCGCGGCGTGGTGAGCGCTGTCTTCACGCCCGACAAACGCGCCGATGAGCAATCCATCACCGATTTGACCGATTATCCGCCCGTGGACATCGGGGGAGCTAAAAGCCGTCTCATCGTGCGAAATCGCGCCGCCTACCCGGAAGGCCAGGAAGTGCCGCGAACGCAGTGGGGCCTCGAAAATGGCCGCATTCGCCTCAAAGGAGGTTTTGAGCCCGGAAAGACCTACGAAGTGTTTTATCTCGCGGAAGCGCCGCCTGTCGCCGGACTCGGTTACGCGGCCATTCGCGATGCCGTGTCGTGGTTGAAGCACGATCCCGCCTCGCCCGCGAAGGTGAAGCACGCCTACGCGTTTGGTGCTTCGCAATGCGGCCGCTTCTTGCGCGACTTCGTCTATCTCGGCTTCAACACCGACGAGCAGGATCGCATCGCCCTCGATGGCATCATGTCGCATGTCGCGGGAGCAGGTCGTCTCGTGCTGAACCAGCGCTGGTCCACACCGCGAGCCATTTCCGGTTACTACACAGCCTCGTATCCCTTTGCCGACACGGCACAGCCAGACCCAGTGAGCGGTCAAAGCGAAGGCATCCTCGCCAATCCACGCGTGAAGCATGCACCGAAGGTTTTTTACACCAACATGGCCGCCGAATACTGGGGCGCGGGCCGTGTCGGAGCGCTCACGCACACCACGCCGGATGGCAAACAAGACATCGCGCTGCCGGAAAATGTGCGCTCGTATTTCTTCGCCAGTACCTCGCATGGTGCTGCGCCTTTTCCACCGACCTCGCAAGTCAAAGGCTCACCGCTGGCAAATCCCGTCAACACCTCTCCCGCCATCCTTGCACTGCGCCTCGCCATGCATCGCTGGGTTACTGAAGGCAGCGCACCACCGCCCAGCGTGCATCCAAAGCTCAGCGATGGCACACTCGTGCCCGTGGCTGAGGTCCGCTGGCCCAAAGTGCCCGGTTTGGCCGCACCGAATACCGTGAAAGCCGGAGGCCGCGTGCGCAATCCACAACACCCCAGCGGCGCTGGCGAAGGCACCGAGCTACCGCTGCTCGTGCCCCAAGTCGATGCCGATGGCAACGATCTCGGCGGCATCCGCATGCCCGATGTCGCCGTTCCACTCTGCACCGCCACCGGCTGGGTGTTTCGTCCAGCAGCGTTTGGTTCGCCGCATGAGTTTTACCTCCTGCGCGGTGCCTGGGTGCCCTTTGCAAAGACCCAAGACGCCAACGATCCGCGTGCGTCTCTCGAGGAACGCTACGCCTCCAAAGACACCTACCTCGACC
>JBEBGU010000285.1:0-5758 GCA_040081325.1 Prosthecobacter sp. | reverse complement strand
TTCCAAGCCTAACCAAGACATGCGTTTTGACGTGCCTGTGATTGGTCCAGATACCATTCGCAACGCCGCAGCAGCGGGCGTGGACCTGATTGCGGTGGAGGCAGATAAGACTCTAATTTTGGGTCACGATGAATTGCTAGACGTGTGCAAAGCGCTCAAAATCAGTGTGATTGCACTGGCTTGAAGCAGACAAGGCAGTTGTGAGAATTTTATAAATTTAGCGGTTATGTCTTGATTTATTGGGCGTAGCCCTGAAAAAATGAGCGCTTCCCGCCGAGGCGGGTCAAACCGAGCTCTCCTTAACCAACCCCAATATGCTACTAACCGCCCTCAAAGTAAAACTCGCTGCCATGGTCGCCGTCGCTGGTATCGATACCGCCGACATGACGAGCCCAAGTGCCGACCTCACCAAAGTTCTTGAATCCCTGGCAGCTGACCAGACTGCTGCTCAGAAAGCCGCTCAGGACAAGACCACCGGACCTGACGTTAACAAGTCCTTCAATGATGCTCTCGTTAAGGTCAATGAACTCGCCAAAAAAGGCGACAAGGATGCGCAATACGCACTGGCTCACTGGGGCGTGCTGAGCAACAGCAACGTCACTGACATTATCGACCTCTATCGCAAAGCTGCAGCTCAGGGCCAAGTTTTGGCAAAGGTTGAGCTTGCTCAAGTATTGCTCCAAGCTTTCCCACAAGATCAGGAACGCGCTAAAGAAGCAGTTACTTTGATCCAAGACGCTGAGAAGGCTGACAACAAAGTTGCGCGCCGTCTTCTCGCTAATCTCTACCTCGCAGGTGCTCCAAACGTGGGCGTCGAGCAGAGCGTGGAAAAAGCCAAGGCACTGCTCGAACAGGGCAGCGCAGCAAATGATGGTGAAGCCACTCTCGGTCTCAGCCAGCTCTATGCAGCTGGTGTGACTGGTCTGGCCAAAGATGAACAGAAGTCCCTCGACTATCTGATCAAGGCGACAGAACAGAAGAACGCAGTCGCTATGAGCACCTATGCGGCTCGTCTCTTTGATGGCGATCCGACCGTGGCAGATAGCAAGGCACTCGTGAAGAAAGATCCTGCTAAAGCGATGACGATGTTTGAAGACGCCGCAGCAACAGGATTTGCCGCAGCCAATCGCCTCCTCGGTGCCATCTATGAAAACGGTCTCGGTGGCAATGCAAAAAACCTGAAGAAGGCTGTCGAATATTACAGCAAGGCAGCTAACGGCAATGATGCCCAAGCTCTGTTCCGTCTTGGTAACTTCTTCGAAGCTGGCATCAGCGAAGGTGAAGGTGACAAAGCTGTTTCCGTCGTTCAGCAGAACGCCAAAAGTGCTCTGGACCTCTATCGCCTTGCTGCTCAAAATGGTTCCTCAGAAGCCTTCTACAACGTCGGCGTTTATTATGAAACCGGCACTGTGGTGGATAAAGATCCAACCAAGGCTTTTGGTTTCCTTTTGAAAGCAGCCACCTCTGGCGTGCCTCAGGCTCAGTTCCGTCTTGCTGGTCTTTATCAGCAGGGAACAGGAACCACACAGGACATCGTGGCTGCCATGGCATGGTTTGACCGTGCTGCTAGTGCTGGTTTTGCTCCTGCACAGATTGCGCTTGGACAGATGTTTGAAAGTGGTGCTGGTCTTGGTCGCGCAAATCCAACGGCGGCTGCAACACAGTATGAAGCTGCTGCTGAAGCAGGCGTGCCTCTCGCTATGCTGCGTCTGGCTAGTCTCAACGAACGCGGTTTGACTAACATCAAGGACAACAAGGCCGTGCCAAACATGGCCCGTGCTCTTGCTTACGCTGATCTGGCTGTTGATGCCTCCAATAAGGCAGAACAGGCTGTGAAGTATCGTGATGCACTCAAGGCTGCAATGAAGCCTGAAGACGTCGCTGAAGCCAAGAAGATCTATGACAGCAAAAAGAAGACAGGTGCTGCAACACCAGCCGCCGCACCAGCCGCTGAAGCACCCGCTCCGAAGAGCAAAGGCACCAGCAAAAAGTCCGGTGGTAACTAAGCTGAAGAATTGATCAAAAATAGGCTTGTCAAAACGTCGCAAGTCGCTAGCATCCGGCTCCCCCAACCAGGGGAGCCGGTTTTCTTTTCCGGGGCATTAGCTCAGTTGGTAGAGCGCCTGCATGGCATGCAGGAGGTCAGCGGTTCGAACCCGCTATGCTCCACCAAGCGGTAACTACCAAATCGCTTACATCAGCCAAGGCAGCCGTGCTCTATTGCATTCGGTCGCATCGTGGCCGATAGACCGCCTATGAATACCCAACCTGCATGCCTGTGACCGAACCGAGACACCCTGAGACAAAGAAGAAACCCTCCCTTTTGGGCCGCCTAAAAGCAGGTCTGAAGAAAGTAATCGGACGGGGTGATAAAAAAGAGGCTGCTAAAACGCATCCCAAACCTGAAGCACCGCCCCATCATGCGGCCAAGTTGCATCCGCATCCTCGTGCTCCGCGTGATGAGTTACGTGAAGATCGTCCGCGCCGTGAGCCTCGCCCTGCACGCCCACCGGGTGAAGGGCGCCCTGAGCGTCCGCGTCGTGATGATCGTCCGCCGCCAAGAGGTGGTGATCGAGGTGAGCGTGGTGGACGCCGTGAACGCGGCCCTGAGCGTGACCGCAGTGAAGACAAGCCAGTGCGTGAAAATTTTGAGCGTGAGGCAGCACCACCGGCACCACCAGTTCCCGAAGGTCCGTTTCCTGAAGCTTTCCAGATCTTGGGACTCTCTGACGCGGTGCTCGCAGCTATTCGTGAAAGTGGTTATGATAAACCCACCACCATTCAGGAGCTTTCCATCCCGATCATTCTTGAAGGAAAAGATGTCATCGGTGCTTCACAGACTGGTACAGGAAAGACTGCGGCGTTCGCTTTGCCAACTCTAAGCCGACTCGGTGCTCCCGGAAAGTTCCGCGTTCTCGTACTCGAACCTACACGCGAACTAGCAGCGCAGGTGGTTGATCAATTTGAGAAATACGGCAAGCACACAGGCTTGCGTTCGCTGCTCGTTCACGGCGGTGTTGGTTATGACAAGCAGCGCAAAGGTTTGCAAAAAGGTGTGGACATAGTCGTCGCCACTCCAGGTCGCTTGCTCGATTTCATGCAGGATGGCACGGCCAATCTGAATGACATCGATGTGCTCATTCTTGATGAAGTGGATCGTATGCTCGACATGGGTTTCTTACCTGACGTGCGCCGAATCATCGAACGCACTCCGAAAGCACGCCAGACTCTATTCTTCTCGGCAACCATGCCGCCGCAGATCAAGAGCCTCGCTGAATTCGCACTCAAAGAACCTGCGACAATCGAAGTCGGCATTCGTTTCTCACCAGCCGAGACCGTCAGTCACTACATGTATCCTGTGGCAAGTGATCAGCGTCAGGAACTCCTGCTTGCCATCTTGAAGCAGACACACTTCGACAGTCTCATGATTTTCACTCGCACGAAGGTTCAGGCCGACCAGATTTATTCTTCCATCCAGCAGGACGGCAATTACAAAGCTGCTGTCATGCACTCGGACATCCGGCAGACCGAGCGTGAGCGTGCGCTGAAAGGCTTCCGCAGTGGTGAATTTGAAGTCATCGTCGCCACCGATTTGGCGGCACGCGGCTTGGACATCAGTGGTGTCACCCATGTGATCAATTTCATGGTCCCTGAGCACTCAGAAGATTATGTGCATCGTATCGGGCGCACGGGTCGCGCTCAGAAGGAAGGCGATGCCTACACGATGTTCTCTGCTGAAGAGTTGCCGTATGTCGCCAGCATTGAGCGCCTGATCAATCAGAAGATCGAGCGCAGGAAATTGGAAGGCTTTAGCTATAAGTACACAACCGTCCTTGATGAAGAGGATAAGGCCCGCGCCATCCTTCACGGAAAGAAAAAGAAGAAGCGTAGGTGACCGAAAAACGGTGAGGTAGGCTCTAGATTGCCAACGTTGTTTCCGAGCGCGGACTCAAGTCCGCGCCACATGCTCTACTCAAAGTGCATCTGACCGATGTCACTGCGGCGTTGGAGGCCATCGAACGTGACTTTGGTGGACTCGGTATAAGCTTTGTCACGAGCTTCGGAGCGCGTCGTTCCTTGAGCGACGATGGCGAGCACACGGCCACCGTTGGTTTCAAAATCTCCTGCCACATTTTTCTTGGTGCCGCAGTGATACACTCGTGCGCCAGACACTGTGTCTAGGCCATGGATGACATCTCCATTGCGTGAGGTGGCAGGGTAGCCAGCAGAGGCGGAGATGAGGCAGATGCTCCAGCCTTCAGCAAAATGAATGAGGTCAGGCTGCGGCTGGCCTTTAGCTGCCTCAAAGACGTAACGAGCGAAGTCGCCGCGCAGCATGGGCATCACAGCCTCTGCTTCAGGATCGCCGAAGCGGCAGTTGTACTCGATGACCTGTGGGCCGTCAGGCGTGAGCATGAGTCCGAAGTAAAGGAAGCCGCGATACTTGAGGCCATCCTTGATTAGACCTGTGACGGTAGGCTGCACGATTTCGCGTTCAATGCGCGCCATCATCTCAGGATCGGCAAGCTGGCGGCTGGCCACCGCGCCCATGCCACCCGTGTTCGGTCCCTGATCATTGTCACGGATGCGCTTGTAATCACGGGCGGGCATCAGGATGTGATAATGCTCATCGCAGACGGAGACAAAGATGGAGATCTCTGGGCCAGTGAGGCAATGCTCCACGAGCAAATGGCCTGCGCCGAAGATGCGCTTCTCCATGACATCGGTGATGAATTCATCAGCCTCTTCGCGGTTCGGGCAAACCGCCACCCCCTTGCCAGCAGCGAGTCCATCGAACTTCAGCACGATGGGAAATTGCGTCAGTGCAGCACGAGCTTCTTCTGCCGTGGTGCAGACTGTGAATGCTGCTGTTGGAATGTTGTGACGTTTTAGGAAATACTTCGCAAAAGCCTTTGAGGCCTCGAGTTGTGCGGCCTCCTTGAGCGGCCCCCAGCAGGGGATGCCTGCCTCAGCGCAGAGATTCGCCAAACCGCGATCCTTCACCAGCCAGGCTTCTTCACCCGCCACGCAGAGGTCGATGGCGTTGACTTGCATCCACGAGATCAGTTCAGGCAAACCGGGCACGTCCACGCGAGTCGCGAGAGTGGCGATGGCGTCGCTGCCGGGGTAAGCAAAGATTTCGTGCGTATCGGGAGATTCGCTCAGAGCGGTGATGAGGGCGTGTTCGCGACCGCCTTTGCCAGTGACCAGGATTTTCATGGGCCGCCATTCATAGCGGGAAAGAACCACTAGCCAATGGTAAATCACAACTTGCCGAGATTCATCATTCAGCCATACTCGCCGTCCATCACGAGGCGCCTGTAGCTCAATGGTTAGAGCAGGGGACTCATAATCCATTGTTTCAAATTTTGTGGCGAGTTGAGAATCAGGGGTTTGCGTTGATTATGAGGGGTTAAAGCTAGTGCAAGGCTTGTTTACTTCGCTGCTATTTGCTGCTATTTGATGCTTGCGGAGTTATAGCACAGGGGATAGTCTGTTATAGCAGACTATGGCAACAGCATCCAATTCCATCGGTAAGTTCTATCTCATTCGTCAGGTCAAACCACGGGCGCGCTGGGGGGCTTCGACGGTTCCGGTCTATGACCCGAACTGGATTGTGGAGTTCCGTTTGCCGAATCAGAAGGGGGTGAAAGAATCATCGAAAATGCCGATCTGTGATCTGTGTCTCGCGGAGGCTGAAAACCCTACCAAAACACGGGATGGATGCCGTGTGGCAAATTGTCAGGCGGAGGTGACC
>JBEBGU010000284.1:0-5767 GCA_040081325.1 Prosthecobacter sp. | reverse complement strand
CCTCTGCTATTTGCTACTGTCTGCGCCTGTCATGGCGCAAACGATCTCGTCCATCTCTGTGGCACCGCCTACACCCCCGGCCATCATTCACCGGGATCCGTCAGCTATCAAGATAGGGACCGATTTCAAAATCGAATCCACCGCGCAGTATTCGATTGGTCAGCCGACGGATGATGAGCAGCTTTATCTGGAACTGATCAATCGTGCGCGGGCGAATCCTACGGCTGAAGGAATCATGCTGGCGACTACCACTGATCCAGATGTGCTGAGCGCCATCAGTCAATTCAAGGTGAATCTGACACTCATGAAGACTGAGTTTGCCGCGCTGCCAGTGCGGCCACCTTTGGCGATGAATGCCGCACTCACAAACGCTGCCCTGTTGCACACGCAGTTTCTACTCGAAACGGCTGAGCAGAGTCATGACGGCCGTGGTGGATCAACCCTTGGCACACGCGCCACTGCCGCTGGTTACAATTTCTCCACTCTTGGTGAAAATGTCTTTTCATTCGGGAAGAACACTTTCCATGGCCATGTGGGCTTTCAGATCGACTGGGGGGACGATCTGCCGGCTGACACCGACGGCATGCAGGCCGGGCGTGGACATCGAGTAAATATCCATGGCGATTTCCGTGAGGTAGGCATCGGCATCGTCTTGGGAAACAACACCATCATAAAAACAGTGGGGCCACATCTGGTGACGCAGGACTTCGGCACCAGTCAGTCTTCTGACGCCTATGTCACGGGCGTGGCCTACTACGATAGGAATGGAAACAACTTTTATGATCCGGGTGAAGGCATCGGCGGATTAACCGTGAATGTGGCTGGTGCGAGCTTCCATGCCGTAACGGCCAACTCAGGTGGCTACGCGGTGCCTGTGCCGACTACGAGCACCTCACGAGCAGTTACTTTTTCCGGCCTCAGTGCCAATGCAGCACAAGACGCCGTGATCAGTGCTGCTGCCAATGTGAAGGTGGATTTCAAACCAACGTATGTTCCACCAGCGCTCACTGGCACTGTGAACCCGACGGCGCTGACTCCCAGCACTTACACTTTCAATTCCGTCATCGGAGCATCTGCATATGAGAGTCGTCATGTTGCCAATGGTAATGCGGCGACTGATGCGGCAGACAGTCTCACTCGTGTCACCGTAGCGCAAAGCGGAGCCTACGCCGCGCTGTCAACGACAGTGAAGGATTCTGGCAGTGCAGCCTATCATCTGCTAGCTCCTGGCACAGGGCTGCAAACCATCACTTACAACTCGGCTTTCCTGGTGAAAAATGGCGCCAGCAGCGTGTCCTTTCGCAGCCGACTCGGGACTGCTACCGCCACCCAGATCGCGCATGTCCAAGTTTCGACGAATAATGGGATCACTTGGGCGGATGTCTATACTCAGGCAGGCTCCGGCCAGCCTGGCGAGACGGCCTTTCAGACACGCACGGCCTCGCTGGCTGCCTTTGCTGGGAAAGATGTACGAATACGCTTCAGTTACACTTTTAGCAGCACTCGGTTTAACCAGATCACAGACGGAGTCGGCTGGTACATCGACAACGTTGCCTTTGCCAATATGGTTGATCTTTCCACAGCCGTCGTCACAACGCTGCCAGCTGGAAACTCCTTCGCATTTACCGCGCCAAGCGTGGGTAATTTCATCCTTTCAGTGGGTCCGATCATCTCGGGGCGTAACTTCGGATTTGGCACACTTCGTGAAGTGATCGCCGTCGCAAATCCACCAAGTCCGTCTGAGATCGTGGTCGAGCAGCCAGCGACACAATCTCTCACGGATGGATCAGCCGCCGTGAGTTTTGGCACCCAGTTTCTCAGCACCCCGCAGACACTCTCATTCGTCGTGCGAAACGAAGGCACAGAGAATCTAACCGGCATTTTAGTGAGTGTCGATGGCACCAATGCGAGCGACTTTGTGGCAGGCACCCCTGGACTTACAACGCTAGCGCCGAATGCGAGTACCACCTTCGAGGTGACCTTCACTCCTTCTGCAAAGGGAGCGCGCGTGGCGAACGTGCATATCATCAGCAGTGACACGGATGAGAGTCCGTTCGACATCAGTCTCACAGGCACGGGCAAGAATGCGCCCGAGATCGATGTGCAGCCATTACCTCTCGTGCGAGCCGAAGGCGCAGCAGCGATCTTTACTGTCCACGCGACGCATCCACAGCCCGCTTTACTCAAATATCAATGGCGCAAAAATGGAGTCGCTATTCTCGGAGCCACCACGGACACGCTGAATCTTAACAGTGTCAAACTCACCGATGCCACCGGCTACTCAGTGCTCGTGTCTGTCGGGACTGATGCGACACCAAGCAATATTGTTCAGCTCGCAGTCGTGAAGCCCGTGACGCAGTCCTTGGTGCTGAAAGAAAATTCTGCGGTGACCTTCGCCGTGACCGTCTCCGGCACTGGTGTCAGCCTTGTTTGGCTAAAGAGCAACGGCTCACCACCCGTGGTCGATACACTGTTAGGGCAGTCAGCCAAAACACTCGCGCTGAAAGGTCTGAGCGCCTCCACCGACAGCGCCACCTTCACCTGTGAAGCACGCCTGCCCGGGAGCACTGCCACAGCAGGCACGTTCCACCTGCGCGTGTTCAGTGCTGCGCCGCAAATCACACCTGTGCAGGACATGCCAGACGGACGTGTGAGCAGCACTTACACCCACCAGATCAAGTTTGATAACAGCACCCAGCTCTCGGCCACCAGCTTCTCTGCGACACCGCTACCTCCTGGCCTGAAACTCGATACCAAGACTGGCCTCATCACTGGCAAGCCAACGATTTCTAAGACTTACCCACTCACCCTCACCGCGACCAATAGCATTGGCAGCACCAGCACGACCGACACGATTTTCATCGACGTGCTGCCAGCCAATGTGGAGGGCGTTTACACAGGCACCGTGGAACGTGAGGCAGATCTCAATGGCGGACTCGGTGGCCGGATTGATCTGACTGTCACCGCCACGGGCACATTCACCGGCACGCTTACCCACGGCATCGCGAAATATCCTTTCACAGGTGTGATGGACACCAGCGTGGCCACTCCGGCTGCTGCGCCAGAGGCCACGATCATCATCAAGCGCACTGGCACACTGCTGCCAGTCACACTCAAGTTCACGCTGAACACGGCAGGCAATCGATTCGCTACCGCCAGCGTCACCGATGGCCCACACACTGCTAGCATTGAAGGCTGGCGCTTGATTTGGAAAGCCACGGGCACACCTCTCAATCTGGCCACCACGGCACCCAAACTCTACACCTTTGCCCTGAAGCCACCAGCCCTGCCTAGCACCATGCCGCGTGGTGACGGCTACGGTTCATTCACCTTAGCCAAGGACGGCAAACTCACGATCACCGGCAAAGTCGCCGATGGTGAAGGCTACACTTGCAGCACCTTTGCTGGCCCCCTCGGTGAGATCCTGCTCTACCAGACGCTCTATGTGCCCAATGGCTCGCTGCTCGGGATACTCGACATCGATTTGGCCGACAGTGGTAATCTCAATTCCAACATCCTCGGCGGCACCGTCTCATGGCGGCGTCCGCTCAATCCGTTGAAAACCGCCATCGTTTATAAGGATGGTTTCGGCCCCGTCACCCTCACCGCTGTCGGCGCTCTCTTCACGCCACCTGGAGCTACATTGCTCTTCGGTCTCCTAACTCCAGATGTGGACAAAGCGCGCTTCGTTTTCGCTGAGGGTGGCCTCGGTTCATCCGTCATCAATCCCAACGTCACCTTCGACATCGGCGCATTAAACAAGATCAAAATCCCCACGACTCTTTTAGCCAATCCGAGTCAGGTGAAGCTCACCGCCATCTCTCTCACCACCGGACTCTTTAGTGGCAGCTTCACCCTACAAGACAATGACCCGCGCGCTGCCTTTTCCGGAAAAAAAGTGACCCGCACGGCACCCTTCAACGGCATCCTAACCAATGACGGTATTCGTCAGATCGGTGCCGGCCACTTCCTGCTTCCTGAACTGCCGAGCGATGGCAATCTACTCGCCTTGCCGCCCATTCCTGCCACAACACCGACGACCAGCCAGAAACTATCCGGCTCTGTGCTCATCGAGAAAGTGCCGTAACAGTATTCGCAGCACACCCTCTCCTATCACCTCAGCGCCGCCTGGAACTGGGGTCTGCTAGTCCTGCTCTGGCTCATCTGGCACCGCCGACGCTTTGTGACGTGGGAATAGTAGTGAGGCCGGTCCGTGTTCGTAGTTCACTCTTCAGCGTGCTATATCTCCAGGAAGTAATCCGCAGGCATGGCAAAGTGACGCGCCAGCTTGCGAATGTGCGCCGTCGTGAGTTGGCGTGTGCCGTTGATGATTTTGCTGCCCATGCTTGGTTCTAATTCCAGCAGCCGACCGAGATCAGCCGCCTTCATGCCGTGCGCTTCCAGCAGCCCGGCAAGGCGCTTGGTCACGGGCAGCGGCCTGGCCTTCTTTTCCGTGCCGGCCTCATAATCGGCGATGAGATCAGCCACCAGTTCAAACCAGTCGGATTGATCCTGATTCATGTCCGCCTCATGTCCCCAAAGCGGGTCGATGGCCGCCAGCGCCGCCGCATGGTCTGCCTTGTCCCGAATGGGACGCGGCAGCCACACAGAACGGCAGAGCGTGCCATAGTCGCCGGGCATGGCTTTAAAGGTCAGAGCAGGAGAGGCAGTGCGGGTTTTCATGGCGTGGTTTTCCAGCGGTTTTTGGAGTATTCAGCGTGTGACATGAAGGCCAGGGCATAGACAAGGCCAGTATTGAAATGGACGGCAGCAATCAGCCTGTAGGCATTCCCGGAGACATTGAACACGAACACCAGCCTGCCGCTGGCTACCTTCACCGGATCAGCAGCCGGAAACGTGCGCCGCAGTTCAGGCAGATTTCTCCACATCCCGCGCTGCACAGCTTCCAGCCACCATTCCAGTCCAGGCTTGGCGGTCGGATGCTCCCGCATCCAGCCGCGCACCGTGACAGGTTTGATGACTCGCATGGACAATGGTTGTCTAAAGTGGACAAATTGTCCAGCCGCGTTTTCTCCACCCGCCCGCGTTCGGAGCGCTGCTTTTAAGCGGAATCTTGGAACGCTCGGTGCTTTCCTGAACCGTCTATAGCCGGGGCTCCGAGCTTCGTGACCACAATTTGATTGCCCAGCCACGGTATCGCAGGGTAAACCAAAACGCATGACCACCCCATCATCTAAAGAGCACTGGATTCTTCGCGTTACTCCTCAATCCCAACGCAGGCGCGTCGTCCAAATCGGTCGTATCTTTGGCGTTTTATGCACCATGATCTGGTTTCTCGGTGCCTTCGTCGGCTTATTCCTCGGCCCGCTCGCATTTTCAGTGTGGCGGTCCGCAGCTCCCATATCTCAGCCGGTTCTTTGGCTGCGCCGAGTTTCTGGACCCGACGCATTTCTCCTTACCTACACCCTGGTGATGATGGCCTTCATTGGCATCGTTTTCACGGGATACAGCTTTCTTGAGTATCTCCGTATGGACCGCAACGCCAAACCCTCAAATTAACTTTGAATCGGGCACCGAGACCGTTGGTGAAGTGTAAAGAACCCCAATGCCAAGATTGGCATGACCTCCGACAACCGCGGCTAGGTATGCGGCATCAGGGTGGCGTTTACTGGGGAAATGAATCCACCACTGACGGACCCTGATTGGTCAAGAGTCGCCTCCATGGGCTATGAGGGCTTCGATGAACGCCCGTTCCTGGTGTTCTGGGAGATCACGCGCGCCTGTGCGCTGGCCTGCAAACACTGCC
>JBEBGU010000283.1:0-5769 GCA_040081325.1 Prosthecobacter sp. | reverse complement strand
CCGGTGAGATCCCGATCTACTTTCTCCGCGTCGAGATCGAGATCACACGCGGCAAAGACATTTTTGAGCGCCTCGTCAGCCTCATCGCCGAGCCACGTCATGTCACGCAGGGCATCGTCAGTGCCGAATTGGTGGAGGCCTCGGAGTGAACAAGCTGGTCATCAATCAAGAGACCTACCAGGTGGTGCTCCAGGAGATCGTGCCAGCCGCGAAGAAACTGCTCTGGCTCGTCACAGCAGACCTCAAAGATCTTCATGTCGGTGTCGGTAAAAAGTTCGTCCCATTCCTGCAAGTGCTCGCTGGCAAAATCAGCGAAGGCGTCGAGGTCCGCCTCATTCACGCCAAGGAGCCCGGCCCACGTTTCCGCGCCGACTTCGACCGCTTCCCCGAACTCATTGAGAGCGATCTCTTCAGCCGCATCCTCTGCCCACGCATGCACATGAAGTGCATCATCGCCGATGGCCGCATCGCCTACATCGGCTCCGCCAATCTCACCGGTGCAGGCCTTGGTGCCAAGAGCGACCACCGCCGCAACTTCGAAGCCGGCATCGTCACTGAAGATCGCGAAGTCATCGGCCAGCTCATGACCTTCCTCGACACCTTTTACCTCGGCGACCACTGCCTGAAATGCCAGCGCCGCGAAGTTTGCCCCGACCCGATTGTGTAGTTCTACAACTCACCAAATCGTTGCTTCCAGTAGCCTTCGCCTCGGCGCTCGTGGGCAATGGCGATGATTTCGATGGTTTCGGGATCGGCAGGCAGGCGCCGATAGACGAGCCAATGAGATTGCCGATGAATTTTCCTTCTCAACGTGCCGTGACGACCTCGCACATTGGAGTCGGGATGCTTGAGGATGTAGGAAATCTCGGCCTCAACGCGCTGAATGAACCGATGGCTGTTCTGTTCGGATGATTGAGCGATATAGGCCACGGCCTCACGGTACTCTTCGAGCGCATGTTTTTGGAAAACGAAGTTCATGAAGCGGTCGGCAGGCCAAACTCGGCTCGCACTTGGTTCAGTGCTTGCGGGCCAGCCACATGCTCCACCTGACCAGCATCGCTCGCCGCCACCCGACGGCCAATTTCATGCCAGGTCGCCTCAGAGAAGATGGACTCATCCTGAGTCTGCACGACCTCCCAAAGCTGCTCAGCGAGGTCACGACGGGAATCGGCATCCAGTGACATGGCTGCGGTAAAAACACTTTGAAGCGTTGTGGTCATCATGGACGCATTTTATTCAAAACCTGGATCAAACTCAACCGTGATCTCGACCACAGCCGAGATATGGAGGGATTCTGACAGCGTATGGTTCAAATATGCGCGCCTCATTTTTTCTCCTCGTCTCCACCGTTCTCCATGCCGGTGAGCCTGCCCTCGTCCCTCCTCAAGACGACAAGCTGCTCATGCTCGACACGCGGGTCATTGAGCAAACCGAGAATGCACGGCTCGTGCTCGGCACGGCGGAAAAGGCGGCGGAGAATCCTTTGCTGCCATCGGATCAGCCTTGGGAGAATGCCACGAACAACTACTATCCGAACGTCACTTGGGATGCTGAGGCGAAGCTGTGGAAGATGTGGTACAAGGACGTACTGGCTGACAAAGACGTGATCGCGCAGATGGATGGGCCGAGCACGGTGCATGACGTCGGCTGGTATCTGCTTTATGCGACATCAAAGGATGGCCTGAAGTGGGAGAAGCCAGCTCTCAGTCTGCACAAATTTGCCGGCAGCAGAGCGAACAACATCGTGGCGCGCGATTGCCCAAACGTCGGTGTCTTCAAAGACCTGCACGACACCGATCCGGCGCGGCGCTACAAGCTTGTGCATGACATCGGGCTCGGGAAACCGCGTGTGCGCTTCAGCCCCGATGGCCTGAACTGGAGCCCCGCGCAGGAGGTGCTCGGCTTCAGCGCACAGCAGGGCGACACACACAACAACGCCTTCTTCGACACCCGCAGCGGCAAGTATCTCTGGTTCACCAAAATGTATCTCGGCGAGCGGCTCGTCACGCGTCTGGAGAGCGACGACTTCCTGCATTGGAAGAGCAGCGGCATCGTCCTGCGTAGCGCGCTCGATGAAGGCCGCGCCACCCAGACCTATGCGCTCACCGTCTTCCCGTATGCCAATCTCTACCTCGGCTACGTCATGATGTATCACGTCGGCTCGGGGCGTGTTGTCGATGTCGAACTCGCGTGGAGCCACGACTCCATCAAATGGCAGCGCGTGCAGCCCGGCACGCCGTTTGTAAAGCTCGGCGACAAAGGCAGCTGCGACAGCGGTTGCATCTATGCGCAGGCCGGGCCGCCGGTCTTCCAGGATGGCAAACTACTCCTCTACTACGGCGGCAGTCCCACCGTGCATCTCGGCTGGAAACGCAGCGCCAGCCTTTGCCTCGCCCGCCTTCGAGAGGATGGCTTCGCCGCCTACGAGCCCGAGGACAAAGCGAAACCCGCCATGCTCCTTACCTCACCTTTGCGCGAGTCCGGCAAGCCCATCACGCTCTCCGCCGATGGCGATGTCGCATTTGAAAAGCGGATTCAAAACGATGGCAGTATCCGCCTTCGTCTCACGCTCGCACCCGGCGCGAAGCTCTATGCCATCTCCGGCGTCACGCTCGTCAACACCGCCTTGCCAGCACCCAAGCTCACTCCTTTACCGAAGCTTCCCGTGCAGCGTGAGCCGCTTGTCTTCACGTTCGACAAAGACGCGCAAGGCTGGCAGGGCGTGGACAAGATCGAGCATCATCCCGAAGGCTATATCACCATCTCGCGCGACAAAAACCTCCGTCCTATCGCTCATGCACAGCCCTTGCCAGGCGACTGGCCCGTACTGCTCGGTGGCGATGAAGTCACGCTCAGCGCCCGCGTGCGCGCTCCAAAAGCAGGAGGTGCCGTGCGCCTGGAAATCTTCGCCCGCGATGTCTCCCAATGGACCTTTGAAAAGCTCCCGCCCTTCAGCACCGACTGGCAGAGCATCGCCACCACGATCCGTCACGACTGGACCGATGACCAAGCCAAAGCCGCCGGCTGGGTGCCCACCGCCCAATCCTATTCCTGGCGTGAAACCCTGCGCCATGCAGGGAAGATCGTACTCATGGCTGCCCAGACCGGAAGCCAGCAAAGCTTCGATCTCGATGACGTGAAGATCGAGGCACGGTGAAGAAAGTGGTGGACTGTGCGGACCACTTTGTGTGCAGGCCATGTTTTGCAGTAACATGTGATCCCTTGTGTCGTTTCAGCGCCCCGCCATGAAACTCGCCAGCCTCATTCTCGCCGCTTTGCTCGTCAGTGCAGCACACGCCGCCGCCAAGCCCAACATCGTCTTCATCCTTGCCGACGACCTCGGTTACACGGATGTGGCTTGTTTCGGCTCTAAATACTACGAGACGCCGAACATCGACAAACTCGCGGCGCAGGGGATGAAGCTCACCAATCATCACCATCATCAGAACTGCCAGCCCACCCGCGCTGCGCTCATGTCCGGCCAGTATGCGCCGCGCACCGGCGTGTACACCGTCGGCGGCATTGATCGTTTCGACTGGAGCACCCGCCCGCTGAAACCCGTCGAGAATGTGACGAGCCTGCCGCTGGAGAAAGTGATCATTGCCAAGGCGCTCCAAGGCGCGGGCTACGCCACTGGCATGTTTGGCAAATGGCACCTCGGTCAGAAGGACGAGTTTCATCCTGGCAAACGCGGCTTTGACGAGGCCATCGAATCCTCGGGCACGCACTACAACTTCAAGACGGACCCGCCCGTCGAGCATCCGAAGGATCAATACCTTGCCGACTTCCTCACGGATAAAGCCGTGGATTTCATCGGGCGTCACAAAGCCGAGCCTTTCTTCCTCTACCTTCCGCATTTCGGGGTGCATTCACCGCATCAGGCGAAGCCAGAGCTGATCGCCAAATTCAAAGACAAGCCCGGCGTCGGTGGCCACAAGAATCCGACCTATGCCGCCATGATCGCCAGTGTGGATGAAAGCGTGGGCCGCGTCGTCGCGGAGCTTGAGAAACAAGGCATCGCAGACAACACGGTCGTCATCTTTGCCTCCGATAATGGCGGTGTTGGTGGCTACGAGCGTGAAGGAGTCAAAGGCGGTGACATCACCGACAACGCCCCACTGCGCAGTGGCAAAGGCAGCCTCTATGAGGGCGGCACCCGCGTGCCCTTCATCGTCCGCTGGCCCGGGGTGACCACCGCTGGCAGCAGCACGGACATCCCCACCATCCATGTCGATCTCTACCCGACACTGCTCGAGATTACCGGCACCGCTGCCCCTGAAAATCAGCCGCTTGATGGCGAAAGTCTCGCGCCGCTTTTCCGCGACGCCAAAGCCACTCTGAAGCGTGATGCCATCTACCAGCACTTCCCTGGCTATCTTGGCGCAGGCGAGAACACCTGGCGCACCACGCCCGTCGGTCTCATCCAGTCTGGATCATGGAAGCTCATGGAGTTCTTTGAAGACAAGCACCTCGAACTCTACAACCTCACCGACGACATCGGCGAAACCAAAAACCTCGCCACCGAGATGCCCGACAAGGCGAAGGAGCTGCACACGAAGATGCTCGCTTGGCGGGAATCGGTCGGAGCCAAAATGCCGACGCCCAACACGCCCTCAGCCGCCCCGAAGAAGAAGGGCAAAGGGAAGGGGAAGAAGAAAAAAGCAGACCTCTGAAGATCACTCACTTCGCAGGCTCGTAACGCCAGGTCCAGTCGCCGAGGTAGTCGGTCGAGCGTGGTGAAGCGTCTTTCTTTTTCTGCGGTTTCTCCGCTGCCAGAGCGCCGTCGTCGTCTTTGCCATCAGGTCCTGAGTGCCAAAGGCGATAGCGACCATCCGCACTCGTGCGGTAGTGCATCGGTGTTCCGTCGAAGGTAGTGAAGGAAGTGCTAGCGAGATCTTCGAGCTTCGGAGGGTAACTGCCATGCTGGAGGAAATGCAGCTCCAGAGCGCAGGCGATCAAGGCTTGGAGCCGCGTGTTCTCAGCCAGGGCGCTGCTCCTTTTGACCTGCCCCATGGCGGGCAGGGCGAGTCTGGCCAGCATGTTGTCGGGTCGGCTCAGAAGGTTCTGGCTCTTCATCCACACTTCCAACGGTTCAGGTACGACGAGCGCGTTCTTCAGCCCTTGATCGCGATTGATGCGCACAAGCTGCTCCCACTCTGCCTGCACGAGGCTCGTTTTCATGTGCGTGAAGAACCCGCTGGGGATGCTGAGCATGAGGGCGTTTTCGAAGGTGGCTGCCTTGGCTTGGCCTTCACTTTGGATCGCCGAGAAAAGCTCGACGGCCCGCCATGGGTCACGCTCCAGAAGCTCGCCCATATCCGCACCGGCCGCCATCTCGCCACGCGAGGCCAGGAGCAGGCTGGCGGGGATGTCGAGACCTTGAAAACCTTGCTGCAAAGTCTGGATCATCTCGGCTGTCAGCACATGTTTCTGCATCAGCACCCAGGTCAGCCCAGCGGCAATCTGCATTTGGGTGATGCCTACCAGATGACCGATGAGGAAAGGCTCATGCAGGGCACCTTTGGCCAGCCTGAGGATCGCGATGACATCGCTCACAGCGGCGGCAGGATCGCCGGATTCCAGGCAGGCGAGGCCATGGAGCCACTGGGCGCGAGATAGATCCTGCGCAATGGTGTAATGGGGCATGGCGAGGGTGAAAAGGTTCTCCGGCAGGTTGGCGGCATCCCAACGCGGCAGGAACTCGACCTGGGAACGAGTGCGCGCGGCTTCGGCGAGTTGGGTGAGCATGGGCAGTTGCTGCTCCAAGGC
>JBEBGU010000282.1:0-5775 GCA_040081325.1 Prosthecobacter sp. | reverse complement strand
TGGCAGCCAAGGCAACATTTTCACCGTGGCTGGGTCCACGTCTTTCGGTGCCGAGTTTCGGTCTTTCGGGTTAGTGAGCTTGGTTTGCACATGCTTCCACCACGGCGCGTGGGTATCGCCAGGATTGCACCAGAAGAGCCAGGGCTTATCGCCAGCAGCCTTGATCACTGAGTCTAGATCGTCTGTTTTCACGAAAGCATCATAAGGGAAGTTACGCGCTGGCTGCTGATGCAGTTTACCGGAGAGCGCGCAGTAAATGCCGTGAGCTTTGAGCATCTGCACGAGGTTCGGTATGCTTTCATGCATGCCGCCAGCCGCGAGATAAGTAGGATCATTCGCCTTCGTGATCGGGTCAGGCAAAGGAATCCATTTCTCCGGCCCACCAAGCTTCGGATGCGCGTTGTGGCAGTTCCGCCAGATGCCGTTCATGTGTGGCAGTAGCCCGCTGTAAATCGCCGATTTGCTGGGCGAGCACACGCTTTGTCCGCAGAAGGTGCGGGTAAAGTTCACACTTTTGGCGGCCAATTTATCGAGGTTCGGCGTCTGCAATCCCGTGATGCCTATGTTCGGCTCACGCGCTGCTCGCTCGCTGGTGTAGTAGCCGAGATCTTCGATGTAAATGAATAGGATGTTCGGGCGCTGCTCAGCAGCTAACGAAGAATGTAGAACGACGAGTGAAGAAATGAGAAGCGTGATGAGGTGGCGCATAGGTTCCGCGCTTGAAACGCGATCCCTTGCCTGACTTCACAGCAAAAATTGTGTCGGATTCAGCCGAGGCGAGACAGGTCACCTACTTCGCCGGTGCTTTGTGCTCGAACGTGGCTTGTGCGCCCATGAGCTTCTCGCATCCGCCTTCAAGCAGCCACTTCTTCGCGTTGACGTTGCCTTTGAGATAGGTATCCCAAAACGCAGTCGTGCTGGCGCAGATGAGTTTTTGGAAGACCGCATCCTGGGCGATCTTTTCGGGCGGGGCAGGCATACCCACACGACCGGAGAAGCTGAAGTGGTCGCCTTCATTGAAGATGACGAGGCAGGTTTCAGATCGGCTCATGTTATCATAGGGGATGCGGCGATCAGCAGCCGTGGTTTGGGGTAGCAGTTCGAGGAAGTCCTTCGTACCAGTCATGTGCATGACAGGTATGGTGATGGAGGCAAAGGTGCCGTCGAGATCGCGGCGAATCGACGGTGCAGGCGCGCTCATCTGAATGGCTGCTTTGAGGCGTGGCTCCTCGTAGCGCTTCGTCTGTAAAAACGGCAGCATGAAAGTCTGACCAGCGAGCGCGAGCGTGGTGTAACCGCCGAAGGAATGTCCAGCGATTGCCATGGACTTTAAATCGAGGCGACCTTTCAGCGGTGACTTTTTGTCAGCATTGAGCTTCTCGATTTGATCCAGAGCGAACTGCCCATCAGGAGGCCGATTGAGCGCATTGGAGAGGGTCGCTGCGGCCTTTTGCAGTGACTTGCCGCGCTCTGCCATCGGCAGGCCTTTCCAGACGCTTTCATCGCTACCGATATGCTGAGGGTGGACGCTCACGTAGCCACACCCTGCCCAGTGGCGACCGAGGTACTCGTAGTTCTCTCGTGAGCCGCCGAGTCCGTGCGAAAAGATCACCACAGGAAACGGCCCAGCCCCTTCCTTGGGAAAATAGATCTTTGCTGGAACATCGCGATCACGCGCTGCGTCGTGCCAATCGAGTTTGATGATGGCGACCTCGAATGAAGGCGTGGGTGGTGTGTAGGTTTGTGGTTCCTCAGCATGACCAATGCTGAAGAGCGCCAAAGATAAGCCAAAGAGGTGCAATGTAGCTGGCAGTCTCATGAGTGATGTCTATTGAGGGTCCACTTTTTTACCGCGACGCAGAATCCATGCGAAGGGTTCCCAGAGCTGGCCGAAGTAGCCTTTCGGCATCGGCTCACAGATACCAAAGTTTTCTGGGTAGCGGCCCTTTGGCATGAAATAGGTGCCAAACATAATGTCCCAAATGGGTAACAGTCCCGCGAAGTTCTTGTCCCACGCCTCCCGATCTTTCGAGTGATGCCAACGATGAAAAACGGGCGTGGCGATGACGCTGCGCAACGGCCCGAAATCCCAATTCACATTCGCGTGAATGAAGATGGCGTAGAACGTCAAAATGGGAGCGGTGCTAAGCGTGACAGTGGGGTTATAGCCCATCAGCAGCACCGGCGTAACTTGCGCGAGCTTGTTCACGAGATCATTCACCGGATGCACGCGCAGACTGCCGAGCCAGTCGAGATCCTCTGAGCTATGGTGCACCGCATGAAACGGCCACCATTTGCCGCGATGAAACAGGCGGTGAGTCCAGTAGGCGGTGAAATCTACGAGCACGAAAATTTGAATCGCCTGTAACCAAATGGGCTGGTGACTGAGTGGCCCATAGCCCGAATAAGTGCCCAACTTCAGCACATCAATCGAGGTCACTTTGGCCAGAATCAACAAGCTGAACGGGATGATCAGCATGAGGCGCACGAACGACTTCGTCAGCAGAATCGTGGCGAACCAATACACCACATCTGTGAACCAACCGTTACGAAGAATCGGCTGCACGCGATTGCGACCGCGTCCGGCAATGCGCTCGATCACAAAGAAGATGGCTGACAGGATGATCAGTGTGACGAGAACACTGAAAAAAGTTTTATCGGGTTTCATCAAGGCGGTGGTTTTTGAATGGAAGCGAACACGAGATGGAATGTCTGTCTCGCGTGCTTAACGCAACTCTACCCACGCCGGTAACAGTGCTTTCCAAATAAACCGCTCACCTCATGGTTAAGGCGGAAGTAGCTTCTTCTTTGCCTTCCTTGGTGCTTTCGCCTCGGGCTTAGCGTTGGGATCGAAGTTTGGATTCGGCATCGGCATCAGTGCGCCGACTTCTTTGCGCCAAGCGATGAGCTTCGCGTGCAGTTCCTTCACTTTGTCGGCCTGCTCAGTGGCGAGGTTGGTCTTTTCGCTGATGTCTTGGGCGATGTTGTAGAGTTCCAAGGCTCCGTCTTCATGCCACTCGATAAGTTTCCAGTCGCCTTCGCGGATGGTGGTGCAGGGGCCACCGCCTTGGTTCGCATAGTGCGGGTAGTGCCAGAAAAGCGGCCTTCCTCGCTGCATCGTTTCGCCTTTGAGCAGCGGCAAAAAGCTCACGCCATCGAGATGCTGCTCGGGCTTCAATGGCAGGCCGGCGAGCTGGAGCAACGTGGGGTAAAAATCAGTGCTGATGACGGGTTTATCGCATGTGGTAGCCGCATTTGTCACGCCAGGGGCCACGACGATCAGTGGCTCGCGCACGCCGCCTTCATAGGGCCAGCCTTTGCCTGCGCGGAGCGGGAGATTCGATGTCGGGTGGCCTTCTGCTGTGGCAAGGCCACCATTGTCGGACATGAAGACGATGATCGTCTTCTCGGTCAGTCCGTTCTTTTCCAAAGCGGTAATCACGCGGCCAATGGCCGTGTCGAACTGCTCCAGCATCGCTCCATACACCGCGCTATTTTGCACCAGCCGCACCTGATTCGTGCGCTCTTGCCCCCAAGCATCTGCTGGAGCCTGCTTGGCTTTTTCTTCCCAATTCGCGACCAAGTCAGCCCGTGCTCCGATAGGCACATGGGGCGCATTGAATGGCAGGTAGGCGTAGAAAGGTTTGTCCTTGTTTGCTTCGATAAATTTCACCGCTGCGTCGGTGATTCGATCCGTTTTCTTTGGGTCGTTCTGCTGCTTGGTTTTGTCGCCCTTTGGCCCAGTGTCGCTGCCTTCGTCGTGTGTAAAACCTTGGTCACGCGGCATGAAGCCCTCGTTGCCTAGGTGCCACTTACCTGCAAAAAAAGTCGCGTAACCTGCATCTCGGAGGGACTCGGCGATGGTGACTTCTTTGAGCGCCAATTCTCTCGTGTTCGGTGCTGGGAGCATCTTCCCAGCACGGCTTCCGCCGATGAAATTCGTGATGCCAACACGCGGCGGATACTTCCCCGTCATGATGCTGCCGCGTGTGGGCGAGCACACGCAGCAGGCCGCGTAGCCCTGCGTGAACTTCATCCCGCGCTTCGCCAGTCCGTCGATGTTCGGCGTCTCATAAAACGTCTTCGGATTGAATGCGCCGATGTCCATCTGCCCGAGATCGTCGGCGAGGATGAAGACGATGTTCGGCTGCTCCGAGAGTGACGAATGCAGAATGATGAATGACGAAAAGAGAGTGACGAGGAGCTTCATGGTGCTGCGTGTGTAACGAAGCGGTCCGTGCCGACATCTCAGCAAAATCGGTGTCGAATCTGGCAAATCGGTCTTTACCGATCGTGCGCTTTTGTTTTAGCCTCCTACCGCTATGAACTCGAAACCGACCAGCAGTTCCGCTCCATCCACGACGAAACAAAATGCCGAATACGCGATCTATAAGCCGAATGGCCGCAGCAACGGCGGCGTGATTCGCTTTGAGTTCAATCGCTCCAAAGGAGCCGTTTTTGTCGATGCAGCCACGCAGAGCGGTGAGAAGCAGTTCGACTGGGAACAAAAGATCACCATGAAATGGGGCCTCAACGATCTCGGCACCGTTTTGGCGACGCTGCAAGGCCGCCAGGAGCAGGCGAAGCTCTTCCACCAGTCTGAAAAGGCCAATAGCGCCTTTGATCTCACCTGCCGTGACGATCCGCAGAAAGCGCCGTTCTTCATGAGTATGTCGCGCCAGGATGCAGTCACGAAAAGCCTGAAGAAGGTCACGATCCCAGTCACACATGCCGAGGCCGCGATTCTCGAAACCGCCATGCGTACGGCGATCACGCGGCTGATCGGGTGGTAAGGCTTATAGCGCCTCCAACTTCACCACCAGCGAGTCATAACCAAGTGTGCGGTCAAATTTGGCTTCATGCTCGACTCGTTCATCGGCCTTGAGGATCGTGATGCACTTCACGCGATCACAGCAGAGTTTTAACAAGGTGCGCAGGATGAGGCGTGCATGAGGTGCACCGAGGCAGAGATGCGTGCCGAAGCCAAAGGAGATGTGTGGGTTGGGCTTGCGGTCGAGGCGGACTTCCTGCGGGGCAGGGAAGGCGGCTTCGTCAAAATTGGCGGACGCCCAGGCGAGAGAGATGCGCTCGCCAGCTTTCACGGTGACACCATTCACATCTGTGTCGGCAGGGCACACGCGGCCGATGTGCGTAAGCGGCATGAAGATGCGGAAAAACTCTTCACTCGCGAGCGTGATGCGCTTTTGATCGGCGCGGAGAAACTCAAGTGCTTCGGGATGTTCGGCGAGGTAGCCTATCGCGCAGGAAATGGTGTGGATGATCGTGTCGCGACCACCGGCAAAGGCGAGATTGGCAAAGCCCATGCATTCTTCGCGCGTGAGCTTGCGGTCGCGGAATGTGGCTTGAGTGAGAGCACTGAAAAAGTCGGGACCAGGATTGGCTTCGGCTTGGTCGAATTTGGCGTGCAGGTAGTTTTCCAGTGCCGTGCCAGTTTTAAACTCGCCGCCCGTGACTTTGAAAACGTGGATGCCCCAGCCGACCCAAGTTTCGCCTTCGGACTCCGGAACGTTGAGCAGGTAGGTTAGGGCGCGTGATTGCACAGGCAGTGCGAACTCGTTCACGATCTCGATGGACTCGCGCTCCAGTGCTTGAGTGATCATGCTGCCGATCAGAGCTTCGACCTGCGTGATCATCGTGGGATCTTTGGCGCGCTGAAAAAACGGCTCCACGATCTCGCGGTAATCCGTGTGCTCGGGCGGATTCGTTTCGATGGGGAGCTGACGCATGGAACGCACGTCTTCCTCGGATGGGATA
>JBEBGU010000990.1:0-1479 GCA_040081325.1 Prosthecobacter sp. | reverse complement strand
GGCAAGAACAACACACTCATCGCCTATCCTGGAGATGTCGGCAGCCCGTGGGCCATCGGCGCAGCAGCAGGCGGGCATCGCTCCGTGGAGCCACAGCTTGGCAGCATCGACGACTTCGTCTGGCTGGTCGGCGAGGCGCAGAAGCGCGGGCTGGAGATCGCGCTCGACTTCGCCATCAACTGCTCGCCCGACCATCCTTATGTGAAGGATCACCCGGATTGGTTTTATCAGCGTCCTGATGGCAGCATCCGCTACGCTGAAAATCCGCCGAAGAAGTACCAGGACATTTATCCCATTAACTTTCACTGCGCCGACTGGAAGAACCTCTGGCGCGAGTTGATCGACGTCGTGCTCTTCTGGGTGGACAAAGGCGTGAAAATTTTCCGCGTGGACAATCCGCACACCAAGCCCGTGTCGTTCTGGGAAGAGCTGATCAGCACGGTGCATCGCAAAGATCCTTCGATCATCTTCTTGGCTGAGGCTTTCACGAAACCAAAGATGATGCAGGCGCTGGGCAAGATCGGCTTCACGCAGAGCTACACCTATTTCACCTGGCGTGAAGACAAGGCTGGCCTAACCGAGTATGCCAAAGAACTCACGCAGGGTGAGATGCGCTGGTATTACCGGGGCAACTTCTGGCCGAACACGCCGGACATTCACCCCTTCTACCTGCAAAACGCAGCCAGTAGCATGTTCCGCCTGCGCGCCGCACTCGCCGCCACCATGTCATCCACCTGGGGCATGTATGCTGGCTACGAACTGTGTGAAAACGAGCCGCTACCGGGTAAGGAAGAGTACCTCGACTCCGAGAAATTTGAGCTGAAAAAACGCGACTACAACGCACCGGGAAACATCAAAGGTTTCATCGCTCGCCTGAACCACGTCCGCCGCGATAACCCGGCGATGCATCTCTACGACAACCTCGTCTTTCATCAGGCCGATCACGAGCAGATGATCTGCTACAGCAAGTCCACACCCGATCACAGCAACCGCATCCTTTGCGTGATCAGCCTCAACGGCCACGCCCCCATCGCCAGTCTCGTGCATCTTGAACTCGGTGCACTGGGCCTTGATGCCGGCAGGCCCTATCGCGTCCAGGATCTCATGCACGGCCACATCTACGAGTGGAGCGGAGCCGACAACTATGTCTCCCTGAATCCCGAAGGCACCTCCATGCACCTCTTCAAAGTGGAGCAGTAATTCCAAGCTGACCATGCCACGCCGGCTTCAAACCATCCTAATGTTGCGCGAGGATCAACTGATCCGTTGGGGGCGTATAAATTTTTGGATTACAATGTTTGCGACACTGTTGTTCGCCATGGGGGCCTGGACTGCCTACTACATGGTGAATTGTCGCCTCACGACAGCCGTGACTTGGCAGGCCGACACTTTGTTGCATGACGCTCAAATCCTTTCCATGGAAACCTCCAAAGAAATGCCCCTGCTTCTCTCGTGTCGCATGGTCGCCAGGACGCTTGG
>JBEBGU010000281.1:0-5783 GCA_040081325.1 Prosthecobacter sp. | reverse complement strand
GAACTCATCACCATGTATGGAGTGACTGTGGGCCGTGCCATGCATGACATTCCAGCGGGCAGCCTCGTACACACGCATAATATCAAGCACGAAACGGCTGTATTTTCCGGCAAGAAGTCCGACTACTGCTGGACTCCGCCAGATGTAAGCCGTTGGCAGCAGCGCAGTTTCATGGGCTACAAACGCACCGACAGTGTCTCTGGTACGGCCAACTACTGGCTCGTCATCCCGCTCGTGTTTTGTGAGAACCGAAACCTCGCTTTCATGCGTGAGGCCCTGACTCGCGCGCTCGGTTACGGACGCACTTCACCGTATGAGCGCTATGCGCAAACACTCGTGGAGCGGCATCAGCAGGGCCTAGCGCTTGACGGCGATATTGAAGAACTACTGCTCAAAGAGCCCAAGCCACTGTTCCCAAACGTCACTGGCATCAAGTTCCTCGAACACGGCCTCGGCTGTGGTGGCACGCGACAAGATGCACTGGCTTTGGTGCAACTTCTCGCCGGTTACATCGCCCACTCAAACGTGGCAGGTGCCACGGTGCTGAGCCTCGGCTGTCAGCATGCGCAGGTGAGTCTGCTGCAAGACGCGATCAGTCGCTTGTATCCGCGCTTCAATAAACCGCTGCATATCTTCGAGCAGCAAAAGTGTGCCTCTGAGCGCGACATGATGGCCAGCGCCATTCGAACGACCTTTACCGCTGTGGCCAAAGCCAACGAGCAAGAGCGCGAACCCTGCCCGCTGAGCGATCTCATCATCGGTGTCGAATGCGGTGGCTCCGATGGCTTCTCAGGCATCTCTGCGAACCCTGCTATCGGTCACACGGCGGATCTGCTTTCTGCACTCGGCGGTGCGCCTGTGCTCTCGGAATTCCCTGAACTGGCAGGCGTGGAGCAGAGCCTGTGTGATCGCTGCACGACGACCGAACTTGCCGACCGCTTTGTGCATCTCATGCGCACTTATGAAGGCGCGGCCAAAGCCTGTGGCTCCGGTTTTGATGCCAATCCATCTCCAGGGAATATCCGTGATGGTTTGATCACCGATGCGATCAAGTCGGCTGGTGCGGCGAAGAAAGGTGGCACGGCACCGATTGTCGACGTGCTCGATTACAGTGAGCCCATCACCAAACACGGTGGACTCACGCTTTATTGCACACCGGGAAATGATGTCGAGTCCACCACCGCCATTGCAGGTGGCGGCTGCAATCTCATCCTCTTCACCACGGGCCTCGGCACGCCGACTGGCAATCCCATTTGTCCGACACTCAAGATCGCCACCAACACCACACTCATGCAGCGCATGGGTGACATTCTGGATTTCGACACTGGCCCCATCATCGCTGGCGTGCAGACGGTGCCGCAGATGGGAGAGGCCATCCTCGAACTTTGCATCGCTACCGCCAGTGGTGAGTATGTGCCAAAATCTGTCTCGCTCGGTCAAGACGACTTCCTGCCTTGGAAGCGCGGCGTGTCGCTCTGATTTTAGATGGCTTGCCGCTGAGATCTACTTCGCTGGGAAGGGACTCTTGATGAGAGCCGTGAACTCGGCGGTCACTTTTGCCACGGCGTCTTTTGGGCCGGTGAGCTTAATGAAGACGGGGGCATCTGTGCCGGGGACGATCGCACCGAGCAGGGTGTAGTTTTCTTTGGGAGTCTTTGGACCAAACATGGCTCCATCGTTGTAGGTGCCATGGGCAGTCACGAGCGTGACTTTGGTGCCGTTGACATCGATGTCTTCTGTCTTCGATTCTGGTGGGCTGGCAAACTGTCCGAGCCAGCGATCTACGTTGGCTTTGGTGTCACCACCCTGACCTGCGCCGAAGTAGTAGAACACGGCCTCCATGGGCTTCTCCGCACCCTCGACGGCAATCTGCAAGGTGCCGGCGCGCATCGTGCTTGTAGGTGGCACTGAGGTCCAGGCGGTGGGATAGGCAAAGTTAAGGCCAGCGATGGCGAGCTTGCCTTCTTCAGCCTGAAGGGCGGTGGAAAATGCGGCGATAGTGAGAAGTGTGAGGAGAGTTTTCATGATGGATTTGATTCAGGGCAGGGGATGAAAAAAGAAGGCGGACCTGAGTCCGCCTTCAAGAAATAGATTACTTCGTGATGTGCATGACGCCTTTCATCAGCAGCCAGTGGCCGGGGAAGGAGCACATGTAAGGATAGTCGCCAGCCTCAGCAGGTGCGGTGAACTCGATGGTCTCAGTGCCGTTTGGCATGACCAGCTTCGTGTGGATGATGATGTCTTCCTTAGCGGCGTCTGGGATGTAGCTTTTAGCCATCGCCGTTGGATCGGTCATCATGGCGTTCGCCTGTGCGCCCACAGCCATTTCTTTGCCTGGCTTGACGAGAATAAAATTGTGCGGCTGGGGGGCGATGCTGCCCGTGTTGTTGAGCGTCAGCTTGATCTTCTGACCAGCCTTTGCGGTGAGGTCAGTCTTGTCATAGCCGAGCGGATTTGTGGCGTGGGGCTTGAGCTCGATGACGGCAACATCAGCCTCCTGAGCGGAGACGGCGGAAGTGATCAGGCAAAGGGCGGTGAGGGCAGCTAGTTTGTTCATTGGGGATTTAATACGGAGGGGATTGCTAATCGGGCGTTGTCCGGCAGTGTTTTCAACCTTTTTTACGGTCGAGAGTGAGAGCGCAGGAAATGATCATCTAGAAAGGTTACGCCAGCGTAGCTCGTACTTTGAGTTCCCCCATGAATCCCTTTCACGATACCGCTACAGCCTCACACCAGATGAGCCGCCGCAAGGTCTTGCGCGGACTCGGTACCCTGATGTCGCTGCCTTTTTTGGAAACCTTTGCCGGTCGTGCCAGCGCTGCGGCGGCCCCGGTGAAGGCTCCGCTGCGAGCTGCCTGGCTGTATCTGCCGAACGGAGTGAATGTGAATGAGTGGTTCCCCACGGGTGATGGCGCTGGCTATCAGCTCAGCACCTCGCTCAAGGAACTGGAAAAACATCGTGACGACTTCATGGTCGTGTCCGGCTTGGCTCAGGACTTCGCTCGCTCACATGGCAATGGCGGTGGCGATCATGCGCGCGCTACGGCCACTTATTTAACGGGCTGCATGCCAAAGAAAACGGCGGGAGCAGACATCCAGCTCGGCGTTTCTGTGGATCAGATCGCGGCACAAAAGATCGGCCATCTAACACGACTGCCTTCGCTGGAACTCAGCGCGGATGGTCAGCGCAGCGCGGGCCGCTGTGACAGCGGTTACTCCTGTGCTTATCAGTACAACTTGGCATGGAAGAATGAGACGATGCCGATGGCTCCTGAGATGGATCCGCGTCTCGTTTTCGAGCGGCTGTTTGGCTTCGGTGCCTCAGGTATGAGAGGTGAAGGTGGCGCACGTCGTCAGCGTTTGCAGAAGAGCATTCTCGATACCGTGCTGGATGAAGCAAAGACGCTGCAAGGCAAAGTCAGTGGCGGCGATAAGCGCAAGCTGACCGAGTACTTTGATTCCGTGCGCGACATCGAGCAGCGCATCGAACGCAGTGAAAAATTCACCGCCCAACTGCCGCCAGACATCAAGGTGCCAGAGGGCATCCCCGAGAGCTATGAAGAGCATATCCGCACAATGTTTGACCTCATGGCGCTGGCTTTCCAGACTGACACCACACGCCTCGCTACATTCATGCTCGCGCATGATGGTAGCAATCGCAGCTTCCCAGACATCGGTGTGCCAGACGCGCACCACAGCATCTCACATCACCAGAAAGATCCGGTGAAGCTGGCCAAGCTCGGTAAGATCGACCGCTTCTACCTGCGTCAGCTCAGCTACTTCCTAGACAAGCTCAAAGGCATCAAAGAAGGCGCAGGGACATTACTGGATAACAGCATGATCGTCTGGGGCAGTGGCATCGGTGATCCAGATCGCCACAACCACGACAACCTGCCCGTCATTGTAGCAGGTCGTGCAGGAGGAACCTGGACACCCGGCAAGCGCATCGTCCTGCCCGGTGAGACACCGATCACCAATCTCTATCTCACCATGCTCGACCGCATGGGTGTCCGCGCCGAGAAGGTCGGAGACAGCACAGGCGTGCTCGAAGTAGGATAGGCGTCCACGCTCGTCACGGCCTGAGGCTTGTAGCCTTCAGGTCTTTGATTTTGATTCGCTGCGCTGCGAGATATTTCTCGCACAAAGTCTTCATTTCTTGTAATTTCTAGAAATGCTCCGCGCTCGCTTCGTCATTCTTCTCCTCACGCTTGTTCTTGGTTCGCTGTGGTTTCTGAATCGTCCTACCGAACGGCTGGTTGCAGTCAAAGCGTCCAATACTTCAGCGCAGAAAGTGCCCGCAGCCGTCCCGGACTCGCACGCGACGTCTGTTTCACAAACAACAGCTTCAACGGTGACACAAGCGCCTGAGCAGGCTCTGCAAGACTTCTCAACTTGGGCCGAGCGTTATCTCTCGGCAGCAGCGGCTCAGCGCACGGCATTAGAAAAAGAAGGCGTCGAACTCGCGATGACCCGACGGCCAGTTTTTCAGAAGCTGATTCAGAGCGATCCCAGGAGTGCTCTGGAGCAAGCCGTGCCGCGAGTGGTGCGGCAGGATTTGCCAGAGTCCGTGGTGGCATGGCTGGAGAAGCCCGTGTCAGCCAAAGGCGACTACAATGTCTATCTGGGGAAACCTGCTCCGGGAGTGCCCGTGCCTGCGGAAGGCCTATCGCTGCGCTATTTCGAAGCCGACGGCATGAGCTACAAAGCACATGTTTTCGGCGAACTCATGACTGTGATGTCGAGAAAGGGCGTGCCGCTGCGCGGTGTCTCTATTGACCGAGACATGGCTGTGGCAGAGAATGCTGTACGCAGACTCGAAGTCGGCGAGCGCATCCCCGAGGGAACGCTCGTGGAGCAGACCTGTCCTGTGTCTGGACTGACGACGAGTGCAGTCTCTGAAGGTGAAGCCGTGACGGATGAATCACCCACCGTCGAGATCGGCAGCCGCATCATCACCCTTTGCAATGGTTCACATGTCAGTGTGCTGGAAGATGATTTCCGCACTTATGTACAGTCGAGCGGCCCAGGTGGCGGCGGCTTCTTCATGGACAACTTCCCCGGCACCTCCTCGCGCGCGATTGGCAATCTCCGCTGCCTCTACATTCGCGTGACATACCCCGATCAGATGGCGCAACCAAACACGGAAGAGCTGGCCTACTCTGACATGCGCGACAATGCGCGGTTCTATCTTGAAAACTCGTATGGCAAGATGACCCAGACCACCACCGTGACCTCTTTGGTCACGCTGCCGCATACGCTGGCTTGGTACAAAGCGAAGGATGCTGAGGTAGATGGACTCGGACTCGTGCATACCGACTCACGGAATGCCGCTCGCGCGCTGGGTTATGACTCCAATCAGTTCGATTGCATCATCGTCCGTGTGGACAAAGGGCCGCGTCTGGAAGGTATCTCCTGGGGCGGAGGTACCAGTGTCTGGATCACCTGGAATGGCATGGACGTGCTGAATCATGAGATCGGTCACTCGCTCGGGCGCAATCACGCGAACTCTTGGGATTCGCTCGATGGCACGCCCTATGGCTACGGACAGAATGGCGAGTACGGCAATCCTTTCGATGTGATGGGCGGCAGCGGCGGATTCAGCGCTCACTACAACACTTTCAGCAAGCGCGCTCTGGCCTGGCTGCCCGACAGCTACATGCATCTCGTGAAAGGCAACGGCGTGTATCGCATCTATGCCTATGATCAGCCGACGCTGGAGGAGGGGAAACGCTACGGAATCAATGTGGCTAAGGACAGTGTCCGGCAATACAACATCGAGTTTC
>JBEBGU010000280.1:0-5784 GCA_040081325.1 Prosthecobacter sp. | reverse complement strand
TGGGCAAAGAGTGGGTGCTTTTCGGTGCCGAGTAGTTTCACTTTGGAGAACATCGGGAAGGTGACGCTGTAGCGACTGGTGCAGAAAGTCTTGATGTCAGATTCTGTTCCAGGCTCCTGACCGCCGAAGTCATTGCAGGGAAATCCGAGGACGCTGAATCCCTGTTTGGCATACTTGTCATGCAATGCCTGAAGCCCTGCATACTGGCCGGTGTAGCCGCACTCTGAGGCGACATTGACGATGAGGACCACTTTACCTGTGTAGTCCTTCAGGGTGGCATCTTTGCCGTCGATCGATTTGAGCGGGTGGCTTTGAAGATCAGAGGCAGTGAGTGAGGCGGCGGTCATGGCAAGTGCAGCGAGGAGAGGTTTCATGATAGTTTGTGAATGATGAGTGGAAAATAAAACGAACGGACTTTCCGATTGGTCGCATTCGCGGGGATCAATCTTCTTTGATGCGGCCCCGGTTTTTCTTCACCTGACCGCGACTCTTTTTTTCTTTGAGTATGCGCTGCTTCAAGCCGCGCGGACGTGGGCGATTTTGGCGTCGGACTTTCTCACGCTCGTTCTGCACGGCGAGCTTGGCTTCATTGAGGATGGTCTCAAGGCGATCACACAGCTCGACTCGTGCCCAGTGGCGGTTCATGACCTGAGAGCGCTCACGCTGACAGCGGATCTCTACGCCAGTGGGGATGTGACGCAGCACCACCGTGGAAGAGGTCTTGTTCACTTTTTGCCCCCCAGGGCCACTGCCACGGATGAAGTCCTCCTGCAGATCCTCCTCACGGAGTCGGAGTTTTTTCATGCGCTTCGTGAGCGCGTCATCGTCTGGAAGCGGCATGGGGAGATGTGGGCAGAACTGCGCGCTGGGTCAACGGCCAAGGTGGTTTTCGCAAACCCTTTGCTTTGCTAGGCCATGCATGAGATGAACCCCGACTTCTTTTCCATGACGCCGACCAAGACTGTTACCACTCCTCAGCCGCTGCTGACTTTTTTAATCGCCACCTGGCCTGAGGTGAAGCGCACTAAGGTGAAGCAGTGGCTGAAGTATGATGGCGTTTACGTCAATGATAAGGTCGTGACGCAGCATGATCACGAGCTGAGCGTCGGTGACGTGGTGAGCATCCAGCCGACGAAGGCACCACCACCGACGCCGGATTTACCTGATGGAATGCGTGTGCTGTATGAGGATGCCGACATCATCGTGATCAATAAGCCGGTGAATCTGCTGACGATCGCGACTGAGACGGAGCAGGATCGCACGGCGTATAATGCGATCACACTTTATGTCCGGGATCGCGCGCGCACCGGCATGGCGCGCATTTGGGTAGTGCATCGCCTGGATCGTGAAACGTCTGGCGTGCTACTTTTTGCCAAGACTGAAGAGGCCAAAGAGACGCTACAAGCGAACTGGCAAGACTTTGAAAAACGCTATCTAGCTCTGGTGGAAGGCAAGCTACCGGCGAGCATCGGCACGCTGCGTGCGCACATTGATGAAAGTCAGCCACACCGCGTTTTCACCCATGTTTCGGCTGGGCCCGGAACTCGTGAAGCGATCACCAACTACCGCGTGCTGCGTCAGGGTATGGGCCGCACGCTCCTGGAGCTGATTTTAGAAACGGGGCGTCGTCATCAGATCCGTGTACAGCTGGCTGAGATCGGCTGCCCAATCGTGGGAGACAAGAAATATGGTGCGCAGTCGAACCCCGTTCGGCGTGTGGCGCTGCACTCGACGCTGCTCAAGATTCAGCATCCGCGAACGGGCAAAGACATGGTCTTTGAATCACCACTACCTGATGTTTTGGTCAGGCTTTTGCCAAGCTCAGTGTGAGCCACTCAATCTCTGCCCAGTGCGTGTTTCACGATGCGCTCGGCATGAGTGATGGGTAGTGAGTAGTGCCCCTCGTTCTCAAGCCAGTGCGTGGTGACCTGAGGCATGAGTTCGGCGAGTTGCTCGCTGTACTTCCAGGAAATGTTGCGATCTTCTTTGCCATGCCAGAGATGGATGAGCGGCGTGACGGAGCTGATTTCAAAGCCCCACTCAGCGAGATAAATGTCAGCATCTGCGATGACCATTCGCGGCCCACGGCGCAGAGCCTCGATGATGCCGCTGCGCACCACGCTGAAGATGTGTGGATCAGAGAGTACTCGACGATCTTCACCGCCGAGCATGTTCATGAACCACTTCAGCGGAGCCTTGTTTGGCTGACCGCTAGAGATCGTTTTACCCAGCCGAAGTACAAGTCCGAGTATGGAAGGAAAGGCGTGGCGCAGCTTGATCATCAATCGGTAGGGCCAGAACATGAGGTCATAACCGAGAAAGGTCAGCGGCGGTGCGCCGCAGCATATCGTAGCGCTCAGCAGGCGCTCGGGCATGGCTTTCGCCGTAGCGAAAACATACGGCCCGCCACCCGACCAGCCCATGACGTGAAACTTGTCTGCGCCAAGATGATCCGCAAGCTGCCGGAGTGTCTCCGGCCAGTCGAGAAGGGTGCGGCCAGCCTGGTAGTCAGAGAGACCGATGCCGGGCCGATCAGGTGAAATTAAACGCAGCCCATATTGCTTAGCGACGTCATCCATCAGTGCGCCCTGAACGCGAGCGCTCGGCCAGCCGTGATAGTAAAACATGGGCACACCGCTCGGGTCACCATGTTCAGCGTAACCTAAAGTGAGTCCGCTTTTCAGCTTGAGTTTGTGATCTGACATCTTTGGGGAAAAGGAAGCTAGTTTATCAGAGACTCTTTTCACCCAGTAAGATGCTGCTGCTTGGGATCGCGTCATGACGCAGGCCGAACTGCTTCACTGCCTTCTCCTGCAAGTGCGCGATTGCTTCTTCGACGCTGTCTGTCCAGCAGATGAGGTCGATGTCTTCTGGACTGATCGTGCTGCCCTTCACCATGTGATCGATCAGCCCACGCATCTCAGCCCAGAACTCCGTGCCCATGACCACGACGGGAAAGTTCCGCACCTTTCTTGTCTGGATGAGTGTGAGCGCCTCAAACATCTCATCAAGCGTGCCGAAACCGCCGGGCATGATGATGAATCCATAGCTGTATTTGCTGAGCATCACCTTGCGCACAAAGAAGTAATCCATTGTCACCCAGCGATCGAGATACGGATTGTGCTTCTGCTCAAACGGCAGTCGGATGTTACAGCCCACACTGCGTCCTCCGACATCCTTTGCCCCACGATTCGCGGCCTCCATAATGCCAGGGCCACCGCCAGTCATGACGGTGAATCCCAGCTTGGCAATTGCAGCACCCATCTGCCGAGCGAGGATGTAATAGGGATGATCTTCTTCAAACCTCGCTGATCCAAAGACCGTGATGCATGGCCCCACAAAATGCAGTGCACGGAATCCAGCGAGGAACTCCCGCGCTACGCCAAAGATAAGCATCAACTCTTTAAGTCGGCGATTCGGGCCATGCAAAAGAGCGCGATCCACGAGCTGACCGCAGAAGACGGCCTCTTCCCGTTTCTCCTCTGGCGTCGTCACCTGCGGATCGACGATTGGCATTGAGCCAGAAATCATATCGCTCGTTTTATCTTGGAGAGGAGTGGTCGGTGCAGGCATGAGGTTATATTCGACAACTCAGACGGTATAGATTCAAAATCAATCACGCTGCTGGAATGTTTTCCAAATCTAATGCCTTAGACAGTCATTGATTGACTTCTGCATCAATTAAAACACGATCCGCCCATGGGACTCTTCGACACACTCGCAAAACAAGCCATCGGCAGCCTTCTCGGAGGAGCTGGCAAAAGTAACCCTCAAGGTGATCTATTATCCGGCCTACTAAATCAGGCTGGTGGGCTACCTGGGCTCATGGACAAGTTCAATCAGGCTGGCCTGAAAGACGCATTTTCCTCATGGGTCGGCACGGGTGAAAATCAAACGGTGCGCCCTGATCAATTGCAGCAGGCACTGGGTTCAGATGTCATCGCAGGGCTTGCCAGCAAAGTCGGACTTGATGTGAAAACAGTGCTGCCACTTCTATCACAATTCCTGCCTCAGATCATCGACAAGCTCACGCCCAACGGAGCCGTGGACAATCCAAATCCAAGTGCTGACCAGCTTCAAAACGTCATGGCCAGCGTGATGAAAGGCGGCCTGAGTGGCCTCTTCGGCGGTCAGGCATAAGCCATGTCCGCAGACGTCCAAATCACCAAGCGGAAAGACTTCCTCCCCCTCACGGAGGAGTTAGAGACTTATCTCGATCAGTTTGGCAGACGTTTCTCTCTCCCCGCCAGTTACGAAGACCTGCGTAACTTCACCGAAAGCTACCCTCTGGATGATAAGGATGGCAATCCCACCCACTGGTCGAGCGTGCTCTATCCGCGTGAAGTTCAGCAGGAGCTCTATCCGCGACTCACCAGCATTTACTCATTGCTGCGCACGGGTGATCTCAAAGCAGTGCCTCATCTTTTTGTCGAACGTGTGGACTACTGTGAATTTGGCAACTCACGCCCTTTCCGAGTGCGCGTCGTTAATCAATACAATGATAACTACGACCACTTCTATGTGAAGACGGCAGATGCCTCACGGGTCTATGGATTGGAGCTGGAGCACTTACTTTCGCCGAATCGCATCAACTACCTGGCGCATGGCAGCACGCTGGTAGAAGAGCATATTGCTGGCGTGCCGGGTGATGTTTTTATCCGCGATTATCTGGAGCGTCCTGACGTGAATAAAGTCCGCATCGCCAAAGAGTTTGTGAAATTCAGTGAGCGCTGTTTCATCCGACTGCTGGGTGACATGCGCAGCTACAACTACGTCATCGACATCACACCCGACTTTGAAGACGTGCAGTATCGAGTCCGCGCGATCGACTTCGATCAGCAGAGCTACGAGGGCCGCCGCAGCATCTACCTGCCGCAGTTTTTTAAAGAGAACAATCCTGTGGTCTGGCTCTGCTCCACCTGCCTAAATCTGCCTACCATGCAGCAGTATCAGGAAGAAGAGCGCAGCCTCATCGCCCGCCGCTACATCAGCGAGCACCAGCGCATCACCACGCTGCTGACCTGCATGAAAGCCAATCCGCGTGAGCCTATCGAAAAGGTGAATCAGCTTGCTCAGGAATTGGCTGACTATCACCACACAGATGTCTTTGATTCCTGCGACTCCATGGGCAGCATCGTCGAGCGAAATCTGGAAGTCATGCTCGGCAGACACACCGCCTGAGAAACCTGTTATCAGCAGCTCGTCGGCACACGCTGTGCAAGTTTGACGGCATGAGGGATGGCACCGAGCACGAAACTCAGGCACTCCACTGCGCCCTGTGGTTTTCCTGGTAAAGCGATGACGAGTGAGCGCTGAACAACTGCGGCGAGACTGCGTGAGAGGATCGCATTTGGAGTGATGTCCAGGGACTTCATGCGCATGACTTCACCAAAGCCGGGTAGCTCCACACGCATGATGCTGCGGATGGCTTCAGGCGTAACATCCCGCTCGGCGATACCTGTGCCACCGGTGGTGAGGACGAGTCCGCAGCCCTGAGCTGAGAGGGATTGGATGGCTTGCTGGATCGCAGCTAGCTTGTCTGGCACGATGACCTCAGCCTGCACTTGCCAGCCGTAGCCCTCAGCCGCGCTGCGTAAAGCTGGGCCGCCGAGGTCTTCATAGATGCCTTGGCTTGCGCGGTCTGAAATGGTGATGATACCGACGAGGAGCATAGAGTGTAGAGAGCTAACCTGGATTATTCACAAAGATAAAAAAGAGGGCTGAGTTTGGCGTGCATTGAGACCTCAATGCAGGCGACTAAACCATGCCAAACCAGCCCGGTCA
>JBEBGU010000989.1:0-1484 GCA_040081325.1 Prosthecobacter sp. | reverse complement strand
CACATAGCGTTGTGTCGTCGTGTTGTTACCGAGTTGGCCGCTGCCGTTGTAGCCCCAGGCCACGACCGTGCCGTCCGAACACAGCGCAAGGCTATGAGAGCTGCCAGCAGCCACAGACACCACAGTCTTAGCATATAGCGCACTGAGGCCGTTGGTCGTGTTCACCGCCGTTGGCACATTGCGTTGCGGCGGTGTGTTGTTCCCAAGCTGGCCGTAACCGTTGTTACCCCAGGTCACAACCGCGCCGTCTGAACACAGCGCCAGGCTATGCGAGCTACCAGCAGCTAGAGACACCACGGTCTTGCCATACAGAGCACTGCTGCCATTGACGATATTCACGGCTACTGGTGAAGAGCGAGTCCATGCCGTGTTGTCCCCGAGTTGACCGCTGCTGTTCCAGCCCCAGGCGTAAACCCGACCTTCGCTGGTCAACGCAAGGGTATGATATTGTCCTCGCACCATTTGTACGATCGTCTTGCCTGCCAGCACACCGGTCTGGTCCACAGCCACGGGAGCAAGGCGTTGTGTCGTCCTGTTGTCTCCGAGCTGGTTGTCTTCGTTGCTGCCCCAAGCTGCCAGACCCGTGTAAGGCCAGAGTAAAACCAGATCATTGCCATCCCCTCCATAGTACCAAGCGATGAAGGGATAGGTGCTGCCATTGTAGCTGAGGTTCACTGTCGAACCGTTGGCCATGTTGTTGAAGTTGCCTTGGATGAATGCTGGTCCCGTGCTCTTCACCACCGTCAGGTTCGTACCGGGTATCGGTGCGTAGTTCAGGGTCAAGTCGAGCACTCTTCCCGTCGCATTCACACCACTGAGAGTGCTTCCCACATCTGAGTCGGCATTGAAAGTAGCGGTTACGTTGCCAGTTCCTTCACCGCTGAGCAAAATGTGAAAAGGGTTCTCATCGAAGTCGTTGCTGGCAAGATGGAGTGCCGCTGTCTTCGTCCCTGTGGATGTCGGAGCAAAGCGTACGCTGAAACTAGTGAAGCCAGCAGGCCCAAGAACCGGTGCGCTCGGACTACTGGCGATGCTGAATTCGCTGGCGTCCGCACCATCCAAAGTGATCTCCAACCCGGTCAAAAGCGATCCGCTTGCACCCGTGTTCCTGAGGGTGAAGACCAGATCCATGGCACCGCCCAATGGCACCTGCCCCAAGCTCCTAGTCCCACCAACGGCGAGGTTCGTGCCCAGGGGCTGCTCCACCCTGATTTCCGGCTCAAGGCCAGCGCCCTGAATGCTGAAGTTGTAGGGGTTCTCATTGTCATCATTATTGGGGATGCTCACTGTGGCGTAGCGCACACCCAGGGCACTGGGATCAAAGATGATCTCGAAGGTGCTAGTTCCAGTAAACGGCAGCAGAGGCGAGATGGGCTGAGCCGCGACGGTGAAGTCGGCGGCGTGAATACCGCCGATCACGACCTTTGGCAGGCCCGTCAGATTCAGGGCGGCTTCATCGGTATTGCTGATGGTGAAGGTGCGCG
>JBEBGU010000279.1:0-5799 GCA_040081325.1 Prosthecobacter sp. | reverse complement strand
CTCCCGAAGGGGGTTGGTGGAGATCATCACCCCACCCATAAGCAGGAACAATGCCGCTGCACGCGGCTCAGGATTATTTTTCCGCTGTGCTGTCACAAAAAAGGCGGGCACATCAATTGTGCCCGCCTTCATCTTGCTAATGAGTGTAATTTATTTCACTTCACCGGTGAATCCGGCCTTGTTCATCGCCGTGAGTAGATCGCTTTCGGTGAAGTCACCCTTCACGGTGAAGGTGCTTTCTTTGGAGACAATGTTTGTCTCGGTCACACCAGCTACCGATTTCACTGCATCCGTCATGGCTTTGACGCATTTTCCACAGCAAAGGTGCGCGCCGCTCACGGTTGCTTCTGTCAATTTCTTGGCAGGCTTGGTGGCGCTGGTGGTGGTAGATGCCTCGGCATCGCTCGTGCCAAAATAGCCCGCCGCATTGATAGCCTCTACGGCCTTCTTCGCGCTAGCCTTGGACTTGGCGGTGACTTTCACCGTGCCACCTTCAGCAGTGACGGTCACGTCCTTCACAGAAGTGGCCGCTTTGGTGATGCCGTTGGTGCAGCTCTTGCAGCAATTGTGCACGCCGGAAAGTGTGACGGTGGTGTCTGCTGCGCTGGCCAAACCAGCGGCAAAGATGAGGGATAGGATGAAGGTATGTTTCATAGCGACCCACAAGACGTTCCCACATCTGCCATTCTTTGCTAAATCATTCACAGATCTTCAGCATCAATACTATTTCCGCTTTGAGAGCTGAGATTTTGAAAAAGGCCTAGCGCCCATGCAAGCTGGCTTTAGACTCACCACATTCATGTCTATCTATGATCGTGACTACATGCGCGACGAGGCCCCCAGCTTTGGCGAACGAACTGCGCCGTGTGTCGGCCTTCCATTGGTTCTTTTGGGCAAACATCGCCGTCTTTGTCGCTCAGTGGGTCTTTCGCATCGGACTGGATCAAGATCCACTGACAGGCCAGTATTTGCCTGCTGGTTCAGTCAGCATTGAGGCACTTACCGCAGGCCGAGTCTGGACTCCCTTCACCTACATGTTTGTGCATGGCAGCGCTGGGCACATTTTGGTCAATATGATCATGCTCTGGTTCGCTGGGAAGCGGGTGCAGGATCTCTATGGACCACGCCACTTTGTGCTCATTTATGTGCTCTCGGGCATCATCGGTGCGGCCCTGCAAATCGTGCTCAGCGCGTACGTCATGCATGAATCACAGACCACACTGATCGGAGCTTCTGCGTCAGTCATGGGCCTTCTTCTAGCCTATGCTGTAGCCATGCCTGAGGAGGAGATCACGCTGCTACTCGCCTTCATCATTCCTGTGCGTGCGCGACTGTGGAGCATGGGCAAGTTTCTGTTGTTCATCAATGTGCTCTTCGGTGTGCTGGATATGCTCAATACACTCCCTGATTGGCTCTCTGGCGGCAGTGGTCATGTCGCCTATTTTGCCCATGTCGGCGGGGCTGTGATGGGTTGGTATTATGCTCGCTCACTTGGCTATGGAAGCCTGCCATTTGGACTGATCCAGCCGCAGCAAAATGGAAAGCTCCGTCGCCGCCCAGCCATGGCAAGAGCACGCCGTCCCGTCGTCGAAGTCGATATGGAAGCCGTGCGCAGACAAAATCCACGCAATGATCCTGTCGTCGATCTCATGCGTGATGAGGTGGACCCTATTCTTGATAAAATCAGCGACTTCGGCATCACCAGCCTCACCGATGAGGAGCGCCGCGTCTTGGAACGCGCCAGTCGCCACATTTCAAGAGTCAAACCGTAGGACTCAAGGTTCGTGACATCACTCACGAAAGCGTGCTTGCCTCTTTTCATGCATTGCCTAGCATGAAGCCGTAATTTCGGGAAAACCACTGCGTTTATCTCGACCCAAAACTCAACCAACTATCACTCACCTTATGGGTCTCAACATCATCTCACGTCGCCACTTTCTGGGCCGTACCGCCAGCCTCACCGCAGGAGCTTTCACAGGTCCAAACCTACTCTTGCGTGGTCAGGAAAAAGCTGGTAAGCGCCTCAATCTCGCCATCATTGGTGCCAACGGTAAAGGCCAATCCGATACTCAGGGCGTGACCCTTGATCATAACATCGTTGCTCTCGTCGATGTTGATTCGAAGCGCCTCGATGAAGCCGCCAAGAAGCGTGAGAAGCACCATCTCGACTCTGGCAAAGAGGCCCCACCTGCGCCGAAGCTGTATCAGGATTTCCGCAAGATGCTCGACGAGTGCGCCAACGACATCGACGGCGTCATTGTCTCCACACCTGACCACACGCATTACGTCGCCGCGATGCACGCCATCAAGCACAAGAAGCACGTCTGCGTTCAGAAGCCCCTTTGCAATCGCATCGCCGAAGTGCGTGACATGCACGCCGCAGCCAAGGCCGCCAACCTCGTCACCAACATGGGCAATCAGGGCCGCACGATGGAAGGCCAGCGCCTCGCCAAAGAATGGATCGAGCAGGGAGCCATCGGCACCCTCAAAGAAATCCGCCTGTGGACCAACCGCCCTATCTGGCCTCAGGGTCCGCTCGTGAAGAAAGCCGCTGAATGTCCGCCAGAACTCAACTGGGATCTCTGGCTCTCCAGCGAGGCCAGCGAACCTTACTTTGAGTTTGAACTCCCTGCCGGGATGGACCCCAAGAAGAACAAGCGCGGCAATAGCGTGCATCCCTTCACTTGGCGCGGTTGGTGGCAGTTCGGCTCCGGTGCCCTCGGCGACATGGGTTGCCACATCATGGACGCCACTTTCAGCATCCTCGGCCAGCTCATCCCTGAGCAGATCGACGTCACCAGCAGCCCCATCTCCGACACCTGCGCTCCCGTGTGGTCCGACCTCACTTATCACATGCCTGCTGGCAAGCATGCCGCCCTCAAGGTTTCGTGGAAAGACGGCTCTAAGGATGGTGTGCCGAACAAGCCGGAAATCTCCCCGCACATGACCAGCGAACTCGCCAAAAAAGCCTTCGAAAAGGCCAGCAGCGGCATGATGTTCATCGGCACCGAAGGCACCGTCTTTGAAGGTGAGGCCTACTGTGGAAGCCCCGTCATCTACAATGAGGAGCGCTACACCCAGGTGCGCATTGACATGAAGGCAGGCAAGATCGTCAAGACCGAAACCCGCAGCGCCATGCCGAACAATCCGCAGGGCGAGTGGGCGCACCACATCGTCAACGGCGGCCAGCCAGCCTCCAACTTCGACTACAGTGCCCCGCTGACTGAGTTCGTCCTTCTTGGTAACCTCGCCGTTCGCGCCCAGCAGAGTGTGCAGTGGGACAAGCAGAACATGAAAGTCACCAACGCCGAAGCTCCGAATAAGTTCATCTCCCGCCCCGCCTATCGCGACGGCTGGAAAGCCTAGTGGCAAGGCAGGCAAAGTGCCTGTTTCTCATCTCACACCCCAGTCTGGCTCCGCCTAGGCTGGGGTTTTGATTTTATACCAAGCTTGCTGGAAACTTTACTGACCAGTCTGCTGCTTCTTGATCTCGTCATTGGACCATTTGTCCCATGCGTTGAAGTCCTGGCCAAAGTCTTGGCCAGCGAGGATGGTCATGACATTGCGCACCTGCTCGTTCTGTGGGTGTTGAGGATTGCGTAGAATGTTCATGAAAAGTGGGAGCTGAAGCTCGCGCTTACGGTTCATTAGATCGGAAAACAGGACCTCAATGACATCGGGGTTCATCTTGGCATCGACGAGATAGCCTGCGATGAGTCCGTAATCTTCGTCACTGGTGAGATTCACGAGGTGGCGGCTGGCATTGACCTGGGCTTCGCTGTTGAGTTTTTTCACGAGTTCATGAAGATCACGAGCCATGGCGGGGATCTCTTTTCCTGAGCGCAGGATCTCGTCGATCTTTAGATCACCATCTTCGACCGTCGTGAGCTGATTGGCAGCACCCGCCATCGGCGGGGAAAGCGTCGGTGAAGACGGTCCAGGGGCTTTGATTGGCTCTTCCTTGTTCGTGATGGTTTCTTTTTTCGGAGTCGCAGGGCGGCTGCTATCCTGACCTGCCCATTGCCAGCCGAAATAAAGAGCGACGATGAGGATGAGGCTGGAACCGATTAGGAGCAGCTTCTTACGTGAAGAGGAAGAATTCATGACTGGCTAGGACAAGGCGTGTGGATGGGTGCGTTCAAACGGAAGACGAAAGATTTCAAAAGGCACGACTGGTGATGATCAAGGAAACATCACCCGTCCTTGCGCGATCACGGGCGGACTTCTTCGCCAGTCTGAGTACTGCTGATCTTGATCTCTTCACGATGCAGGGTGGGATCACTGCGGAAGGTGAGACGCGCTTCGTACTTACGCTCCAGAGCGACGAGCAATTCACCGTCCTCTGTCTTGAGACGCTGCATGACTTCAGGATGGACGACGACGACGAGACTTTTTTGCTCCACTTTACCACGACCGAGGATGGAGCTGAGACTGCGCTGAAGCTCGACACTCATGGTCGTGGTGGTCTTCACCTGACCATGACCTTTGCAATACGGGCATGGCTCATAAAGGGCGCTGCTGAGGCTCTCGTGCAGACGTTGGCGCGTCATTTCCATGAGACCAAACTGGCTGATCGGTAGGATCTGTGTCTTGGCCTTATCACGCTTCAAATGATCCTGCATGACCTTAGAAACTGCCTGCTGATCACGACGATGTTTCATGTCGATAAAGTCCACGACGATAAGCCCGCCCATGTTGCGTAGGCGGAGCTGGCGAGCGACTTCCTGAGCGGCTTCGATATTCGTTTCGACGATGACTCGATCCTGATCTTTGGAGCCTTTGTTACGACCTGTATTCACGTCGATAGAGACGAGTGCTTCTGTTTGGTCGATGACAATGTAGCCACCGCATGGCAGCCACACCTGGCGGTAAAAGGCATTGTCGATCTGCTTCTGAATGCCGTAGTGCTCAAAGAGCGCCACCTGCCCTTGGTAGAAGGTAATGCGGCTTTTAGCACGGCGTGAGATCTGCACAGCCAGCTTCTGCATACGCTCCACCGTTTCTGCATCATCGCAGGCGACTTCATCAATGTCTTCAGTGAGAAAATCACGAACGGTGCGCTCGATGAGCTCTGGCTCTTGGAAACAGGATACGGGTGCTTTTTGAGCATCGCGCTTCTCAACGATACCGTTCCATTCTTCGATGAGCAGGCTGAGGTCACGAATGATGTGGCGTGCGCGTTTGCCAGAGGCTTCAGTGCGCATGATGAGGCCCATGCCTTCAGGTAGATTGACTTTTTCGATGATCTTACGCAGACGAGCGCGCTCTTTCGGATCTTCGACTTTGCGTGAGATGCCGAACTGATCGTTTTGAGGCATGAGCACGAGCAGACGACCCGCCAGGGAGATGTTGGTGGTGACGCGCGGGCCTTTGTTACCAATGGGGCCTTTAGTAACCTGCACCATGATTTCAGAGCCGACGGGATACAGGCTGGGGATGTCTTCTGCCTTGATTCGCTTCTGTTTCTTTGGTGCGCCACCGCGACTGACTTCTTCCATGCCCTGATTGGAAAGAGCTTCAGGGATGGCATCCCAAAAATGGAGAAACGCATTTTTGTCGAGACCCACATCAATGAACATGGCCTTCAATCCTTGCTCGATGTTCTTCACTCGGCCCTTGTAAATTGAGCCGACGATGGTGCTCGTGCCGACACGCTCGACGGTGTACTCTTCAAGCACGCCGTTGTCGAGAAGGGCGACGCGGTTCTCAAGTTTTTCGCAGTTGATGACTAAACGTGTGCCGGTTTTGATATCCTTTTTTCCGGTGATGAATTCTTTGATACGTTGAACGATGCCGAGT
>JBEBGU010000988.1:0-1485 GCA_040081325.1 Prosthecobacter sp. | reverse complement strand
TGGCTAGACTGATGCCTGTTAATAGAATTTTAATCAAGAGGCATCAATCATGCTGAGGATGAACGATCTGCGTGGACTTGGTCTGGCAGACTTACATTCGCAGTATCAAATCCAACCCCTTTTCATCCCATGACTGAACTGATCTCCAAAGGCGGCCCACTTGTCTGGCTACTGATGGCCTGCCTGGGCTTCTCTCTCGCGATCTTCCTGGAGCGGCTCTCTTACTACCACCGGGCCAGTATGAATATCGGTGAGTTCCTCGCTGGTCTAGCGGCTCTGATCCGCCGCCGAAACTTCGCTGAAGCACTGCAAGAATGTGTGGCCACTCGTGTGCCAGCAGGGCGTGTGATTCATGCCGCACTGCTCCGTCATCATGCTCCGCGTGAGCAGCTCAAAGAGATTGTGCAAGAAGCTGGTCAGCTAGAGGTGCCGCGTCTGGAGCGCTACCTCAGCATTCTAAATGCCATCGCCCATGTCGGCCCGCTCATCGGTTTGCTCGGTACCGTCATTGGCCTGCTAGATAGTTTTACCAACATGTCTTCGGCCAATGGCATCACCACACCGGCTGAAGTCGCGCGTGGTGTTTATCAAAGTCTCATCACCTCCGCGCTCGGTCTGGTGGTGGCCATTCCATCCTATCTCTTCTTCGCTTTTCTCAGCGCCCGCTCGCGCTCCATCATGCATGATTTGGAGCGCGCTGGGGTGGAGATCGTGAATCTCATCGAGGACGCCAAGATGACGGATAATATCGTCGAGTTCCGGCAGGCTTCCGAAGAGGTGTCGGTGAAAGGCCGCGCGCGGAAAAGCTAATCAGATCTTTTGTATGAAGCTCGAAAGCCATCTGCCGAAGCAGAGTCCCTGGCTCTACATCACGCCATTGCTCAATGGTATCCTGCTGCTGCTGATCTACTTTTTATTCAGCAGTGGCTTCATCGTGCAGAGTGGTATCACGGTAGAAAAACCCAAGTCGAGCAGTCGGCTAACGGGCTTTGATCACGCCCACATCGTCACACTCGCCGCAGGCAATGATGCGCCGATGTACTTCGATGGAAAACGTGTCACTTGGGCTGAGTTACACGCCGAACTCAAAGCTCGTCGGGATGGTGAGCGCCGCATCATCCTGCATACAGATCGTCAGGCTCCCACCTCTCGATTTACTGAGGTGAGCAGCCTCGCTTTAGAGATGGGTTATGAGGTGGCTCTCTCCACCACGCCCACCATTCCTGCGGTCACTGCCACCACACGATGAAGCACTCGCCACAGCACGAGCCACCCCTGATTTTTGATTGGGATCGCCGTGAGCGCACCACGGCCTGGTTGTTCTTGGGGCTGCTCATTACAGGATTGGGATTTGCCGCGCTGTTCATTGTTTTTCGCATCGTGACACCCTTGACCCCGAAGCTCACGTCACGACCGCAGCAGATGATCGTCTTGAATCCTGACGTGCCGGTTGAGCGCGCCCTCATCAATCATGACATGGATCTC
>JBEBGU010000278.1:0-5808 GCA_040081325.1 Prosthecobacter sp. | reverse complement strand
CGATGCCTGTGAGATTGATATCAAAAGGATTTTCGTCGGCATCATTGCTGAGGATGTGCAGCACAGCACTTTTCACACCGAGCGTGGAGGGATTGAAGCTGACACTGAAAGAGGTACTGTCTCCTGCCGCCAGACTGCCCGCCAATGTACCAATGGAGAAATCGGCGGCATTTGGGCCGTCCTTGGTGACGTCAGAGAGATTCAGCGAACCCGTTCCTGTATTCCTCACCGTGAATGACTTCACCACTCCGGCACCTGGAGCCACACTGCCCCATGCCACGGTGCTGACCCCATCATTCAAAATCACATTCTGAGGCTGCTCCACCACGATCTCTGGCGTCCCCGCAGCGGTGCCCGTGCCGGTGAGCGTGATGTCGAAAGGATTCTCGTCGCCGTCGTTGTTCGCGATGTGCAGCGCCGCCGTCCTCGCACCGATCCCGCCCGGTGCGAACTGCACCGTGAAGGTCGTGCTCCCGCTCGGACCGGTCACCGGCGCGGTTGGATTCGCCGTGACGGTAAAGTCCGCGCTATGGGTCCCGTCTTTCGTGATGGTTAGGCCGGTGAGGTTAGAGTTGCCCGTGTTCTTGATGGTGAAAACCAAGCTCGCATTGCTGCCTGAGCTGACGCTGCCGAAATCCTTGCTGCCGCCGTCGGCGATGTTTGTGCCCGCAGGCTGCTCCACCGCGATCTCAGGCGCGGCCACACTCGTGCCTATGCCCGTCAGCGTGATGTCATACGGATTCTCGTTGCTGTCGTTGTTCGCTATGTGCAGCACTGCCGTCCTCGCACCGACATCGCCCGGCGCGAACTGCACCGTGAAGGTCGTGCTGCCGCTCGGCCCGCTCACCGGCGCGGTGGGATTCGCCGTCACGGTAAAGTCAGCGCTATGGGCTCCATCCTTCGTGATGGTCAGCCCCGTGAGGTTCGCGTTGCCCGTGTTCTTGATCGTGAAAATCAAACTTGTGTTCGCGCCTGTGTTCACACTGCCGAAGTCCTTGCTGCCGCCGTCCGCGATGCCCGTGCCCGCTGGCTGCTCCACGGCGATCTCAGGTACAGCCGTGCCGATGCTGAAAGCGAACGGCGCGCTGGATTGCCCGTTCGCCGAGACGACCGCCGAGTAACTGCCATCCAGGAAAAAGCGCGGCACCTCCGCCGTGAGCTGCGTGCCCGCGCCATTCGCCGTGAGGACGTAGCATGAGTAGCCGCCGAGCGTCACCACATTGCCCGTGCGCGTGATACCAAAGTTCGAGCCGTTGATGGTGATGATACCGCCAGCCGTGCCGGGATCCGGCGCGATGCTCGTGATCACCGGCGCGCTGCCAGAGGGCGCGGCGGCCAGCACAAAGAACGGCTCGTGATCCACCATCGTCGCGTGACGCAGACCGTTGATGGTGTTCTCCGTCACAAAACGCACCACGCGCGGACCGAAGGATGTGGTTGGGTAGCCGAAATGAAAATTGTTTGCCGTGAAGAGACCGTTGCCTGCGACAGCGTCGCCGTTAGTGGCGTCATCAAACAGGGTTCCGACAGGCGCATAAAAGATGGGATCTGGCAGGCCATTCAGGAAGAGATTGGCATAAACAAAGGCGCTGTTCGGAGTGCCGGAGTAGGTCGCCTGCGCCGTCACAGTCGCCTGGGTGCCGTTATTGTGGACCACAAAGCCCGGCGTAATCGCCGTGTTCGTGATGTCTGGCGCACCGAGCAGGTTGTCGGGGTCGAGTTCGATCATCACCAGTGTACTGGTATTCCCGAAGTTCTTCACGCTGCAAATCTTCCGCCCGTCGGCGCTCAGTTGCAGGTATGGGGCGTCCGATCCCACTGCCAGAATGCTGCCCGATGTACCTGAGCGCAGCGACCGGAACCCGCCGCCATCCGAGCGCAAGATGCGGTCCACCAGCGCGAGGTGCGAGCCATTGTCCGTGAGCCGCAGCGGGTCGTAGGCGTGTGCAGGGACGACCTGGACGACGTGGCCGGTGCCGTCCCAGTTCACCGTGTTCAAATCGCGCGGGCTGTATTGATCGAACGCGACCTTGCTGCCATCGCGACTGATGGTGACGGAACTCGGGGAATAGGCCAGCGGCCCAATGGCGCGCAGACCGGTGCCGTCCGCATTCACACTCATGATGTGATGCATCCCCGTATAGAAATTTGACATGAACGGGAACACGATCCGGTTGTTGAAAGAGACGGCCAGCCCCCCCTCGACACCGACACGCTCATACCCAGTCACACTCAGGCCCAACGTGGCACGGATGGCATTGAGCCCCGTGACCAGCCGCCGCCCACTGCCGTCTGGATTCATCTCCCACACGCCAGCTTGGAGCAGCGTCAGCGTGTTAAAAATGTAGTCGTCCGCTGAGATCGTGAAATAAAACTTCGTGCCATCGTCGTTCACCGCGATGGAGGAGATGACACCAGGCGTGTTCATCGTGAGTACTTTGACCGGAGTGCCGAAGGTCGTATTGAGGGTGTAAAGATTGCTGTTGTTCCACAAAACCGCCAGCGCCCCGTTATAGCTGATGGCCGGGCGGTAGGCGTTGTGCGGAAAGAGACCCAGCGAGTGCTGACCCGTGCCGTCCGTGTTGATGGCAAACAGGTCCAACTGCGAGTCCGGGCGGCTCACGCTATAGACCACGAGATTGCCGTTGCCGCTCATCGCTGGATACGACCCCAAACTGTGCACAAGCTTCCCCGCCCCTGGATTAACGATCTCATGGAAGACGATGCGCGGCTGCGCAGCGTGGGCGGACACCGCGAGCCAGCCGAGCAGCAGAGTGGCAAGGAATGCCTGGAAGCGATGAAGAAGCGTGGTGGATGGCAGGTTCGTTTTCATACGTTGATATCATTGGAAGGAAACAAGGGCGCGGTCGGCTAACAGAAACTACTGCATCCGACTCTATCAAAAAGCCGCCATACTTGTTACAAGAATATTGTGATTTCTCGCTCCCCACCTGCATCGGGTTCGGTTGTAAAACACTGCCTAGAGTAGGCGCGTCAGATTCCGGCTCCAGGGCACCTAACAGACCGATTTAGGATTAACTAAAGGTGCAATCTCACCCTATTTCATCAATGTGGAAGAATGGCGCGTCTCATGACTCGAATCCACAGCGCCGCGAGCACAACAGTGCCAGCGAACCACCACGGCCACCAGGTCAAGCTAGCAGCAAACACATGCGGATCTTCAGCAGGCAGATGCAGGCGACCCGCGAGCCAATGGGTGTGCCAACCGAAGAGTAAAGTCATGACTCCGTAAGCCAGATTCATGGTTAGGCCACGGAAGCTGAGTGCAGTGGCGCGGCGTGAAGAGTCCACCACCGCATTTAAATAGTGAGAGAGGAAGAAGTGCAGGAACCTCATACCGAGCATCAGCGGCATGATCAGGGCCACACCTGCCCAGCCAGTCTGCGGATGCGCGGCACCTTGCAGACTGATGAAGATCACAACGGCAAGCCAGGTGAAATTTCGCGCCATGGACCAGCGCTCAGTGCAGCGCTCCATCAGACTGGCGGTGATCAGACCCAGGAGTGAAGCCACCGTGCCAATCACGCCATACCATGATTCCGAGATGCCCACGAGCCGGTAGAAATTACTGGCCACCGTGAGGAAGAGCCGGATGACGCTGTCGAATACCAAGCCCAGTAGGATGACCGAAAAGGCCGCCTGCGTATTCCAGATCCAGCGCCCTGTCTCCACGATGCTTCGATACGATTCGCGAACGCGATCTATCAGTGCACCTGAGGTAAGCGTGCCTGAAACCGGCACCTCTTTCATGCGCAGACAGACGATGAGGCAGGCGATGCCGGTGAGAAAATTCAGTGCCAGTGGGATCTTCATCGTTAGCGCCCGATCCAGGCTACTAACGCCGAACCAACTTAACAGTGATGACACGCGCGCATGATCGTAGAGCACTGATCCGCTGATTGAGGAAACAATGAAGCCCAGCGCCATCGCCCGACTCAGGCGGCCCATTACCTTTGGCCAAAGTGAAACGCGCTCAGCTTCAGGTAACGAATCATAAGCCAATGCTTCATCGGCACCGCTGGCACAGGCTTCTGCCGCGCCACTGAGGACACGGTTCAGCACGAACAGCCACAGCACCGCCTCATGATTACCCACCGGCATGAGGCAGAGCACCGCCATTTCCGCCACCATTAGCCAGCCAGCGATCACCACGAGTCTGCGCCGCCCGAACTGATCGGCGAGCGCCCCTGACGGCACCTCTAGTAAAACTATCGTGATCGCCCAAATCACATTGAGCGCTGCGAACTCACCAATGCTGAGTCCGAGATCCAAGAAAAGGACCGTGAAGATCGGGTAATAGAACCGGCAGTTAAACAGCAGACGGAACCAGATGAAGAGTCGGACATTGAGCGGCATGAGTTGTGCTTATGGCATCATACGACTGGCTTTGCCAGCGTGAGAGACCGTGTTTGACAATTGGGCATTCTCCTGGAAGATCGCCTTCATGACAACCGCCTGCGCCATGCATTCAGCCATCTCCTCTCATGGAGAGGGCGTGACGTGGGATCGTGTGGCAGTCTTTGCTGCGCAGCGAAATCTCAAGCGCGTCATTCGCCTTCATGGCCCAACCCGCAGTCTGGATTCTTCACGATAAGCGACCCATCCAGTCACTCCACCAAACCCTCTGCGGGCCGGGCTTCTTCGAAAGTTCGGCCCTTTTTCTTTTCCGACCATGACTTCAACTCTCTCAGCTCTACGCGCTTTGCCACAGCCCTTTTGGGTTCTCGTGGGCGCGACCTTTGTGAATCGGTTCGGCCTTTTTGTCTGGCCCTTCCTCACGCTTTACATCACCCGCAGTGGCCACACGGCGGCTGAGGCGAGCTGGGCCGTGGCTGCGTATTCGGCAGGTGGTGTCATTGCGGCAGCGCTTGGTGGCTGGCTCGCTGATCGACTAGGCCGAAACGTGACCCTGGCACTCTCCGCACTTGCCGGTGCGTGCTGCATGATGGCTTTATCACAAGCCACTGACTGGCGCGTGCTCACAGCGCTAGCTTTCGTGACGGCGATTGTTTCAGAAGCAGGGTCGCCTGCAGGCAGTGCGCTGCTTCAGGACATTGTGCCGCCTTCCCAGCGCGTGCTGGCCTATGCTGTGCAGCGTTTCGCGATCAATCTCGGCTGGTCCTTTGGTCCAGCAGTCGCTGGCTGGCTGGCGGAAAGTTCGTTCTTTTGGTTATTCGCGGTCGATGCCGCGACCTCTGTGTTCTTTGGCATCGTGGCATGGACCTGCCTGCCACGCGGTCAGCGCACAGAGGCGCATCAGGCGGGCTGGTCGCAGGCCTGGGCATCCATCCGGTTGAACAAACCTTTCCTCATTCTAGCAACGACCTGCCTGCTGGTGGCTTGGGTTTTCCGCCAGACCAGTAGCACCTTTCCGCTGCACTTCGATCACAATGGTTTGCCATCCCATTCTCTTTGCGTGGTCATAGAGCGCTTTGTTCGGATTAAAGCAGATTGCTTCACCGACTAGTTCTAATAGTGGAATGTCCCCTTCTGTGTCGCCAACGCCAATCGCATTTGTAAGTGGAATACCTTCCTTGTCCGAGACACGTCGCGCAATGTTCGCTTTGTTTGAGATGATGTGTTCATCAGTAACTTCACCGGTAAAACGGTCAGTGGGGCCGATCTCGTACATCCGACCGTACACCTTGTCGAATCCATACGACTGACAAAACTCATCAAGGATAGTCTTTGGCGACTGTGAGATGGCAACAAGGTACACCCCTTCACTTTTGAGTTTCTTTAAGAGGTCCCGTGTGTAGCGATACACGTGTCTCTCTCTGTCTCTTA
>JBEBGU010000277.1:0-5810 GCA_040081325.1 Prosthecobacter sp. | reverse complement strand
GTCCAGAGGAGTAGATTAAAGCCAATTTTCATGAAGGGGACTGCGAGACTAGGGATGTCCGATGGAAATCGCAAGACCTGCGTGAAGCGATTTCGGGGACTGGGCGAATGGGAACGCTGGCCGCGAGTCCGAATTATCAGCCATGGCATTTCAGGTTGAACAAATCTCTGCGGAAAACCATACTCGCGCTGTCTTAACCAATCCAAGCACCCCTTAGAACCCTCATGCATCTGATTCCCACCGCCCGTCTTCTGACTTTGATCTCGCTCACTCTCGGCCTCGTTTCTTGTGAGAATGGGAAGAATCCTTTTAACAAGTCAGCTAGCACGCAGAGCGACCCCTATGTGGCGAATTATGCGAACGACGGTGGCTACAATCCCTATCCAGGCCAGCCCGGTCAGGTAGCTGGCGGTTCCGCGCCGACCTACACGTCACCTCCGGCTCCGATTGAAGCCGATCCGTATGCTTTCAATGCACCGACGAGCACGAAGCCCAAGACGACCAGCTCGGGTAGCAGCAGTACGCCAAAGAAGTCCACAGCCTCGACAAAGCCCAAGACCAGCTCGTCGAAGTCCAAGAGCACCGCCAAGAAGTCTAGCGGCAGCTACAAAGTGGTGTCGGGTGACTCACTCTATGCCATCGCTCGCAAGCGCGGCACGACGGTGGCAAAGATCAAAGCAGCCAACAGCCTCAAGTCGGATCTGATTCGTCCAGGCCAAGCTTTGAAGATTCCGTGAGTGGTCAGGCCCCCAGTCCACCCACGACGCTGATTGAGTTGGAAGACCGACTCAGTGAGCCGACAGAATCCGTGGTGGAGATGATGCGGCGTTTGCCGGGCGACTTTCTCATCCTCGGCGTCGCAGGCAAAATGGGGCCGTCTCTGGCCCGCATGGCGAAACGTGCGAGCGATGAGGCTGGCACTACGAGACGCATCATCGGTGTCTCACGTTTTCGTGATGCGGCTGCGCGCACTGGGTTGGAAAAACACGGTGTCGAAACCATCATCTGCGACCTGCTCGATGAACGCGCTTTGGCAGCGTTGCCAGATGCGCCGAACAGCATCTACATGGCCGGGATGAAATTTGGCGCGACAGGCCAGGAGCCGCTGACCTGGGCCATGAACGCGTTGCTGCCCGGCCTCGTTTGCCAGCGCTTTCCATACAGCCGTATCGCCGCTTTTTCCACCGGCAATGTCTATGGCCTCGTGCCGACCAGCGGCAGTGGTAGTCGTGAAATCGACACGCCAAATCCAGCCGGCGAATACGCGCAGAGCTGTCTCGGCAGGGAGCGCATCTTCGAGCACTTTGCACTCGCTCATGGCACACCTGTTTCTCTCATCCGCCTGAATTACGCCTGTGATCTGCGTTACGGCGTGCTCGTGGACATCGCCCAGAAAGTCTGGCGTGGCGAGCCCGTGGATCTGACCATGGGTCACTTCAACACCATCTGGCAGGGAGATGCGAATGCGCTCTCACTGCTTACTCTCGAACACGCCACCACGCCTGCCTTTAAGATAAATCTCACCGGCTCCATCACTCTGCATGTGCGCGGCGTGGCCGAGTACTTCGCCAAGGCCTTTGGCAAAGAAGTGCAGTTCACCGGCACGGAGGCAGCCGATGCCCTGCTCAGTGATGCTAGCCTGTGTTTTGAAAAATTGGATCAAGCGAATCTCTCTGAATCGGACCTCCTCGATTGGGTCGCTTCATGGATTCAGAGCGGCGGCACCACGCTCGATAAGCCCACACACTTCGAGAGCCGTGATGGCAAGTTTTGAAACCTAACGTGGTCGAGTCAAAAGCGATGCGGGATGAAGCGGCTGGAGTTTGCCGTGATGCGCGAGAGGTCTTCACGGATGCCAATGCCTGCTGACTCACCCCCGATGATCCAGGAGCCGATCACAGGATGTTGGCCTGAGAAGTTGACCTCTGGATGCAGCGCCTGATAAACGACAGGCAGCTTACTCCAGGGACCGTCACTCGACTCGATCATCTGGCCCTTCTCGACGAGGCGGACATTGGAACCCTCACGTCCAAAGAGTGGCTTCTGAGCATACGAAGTGCCGAGTTCTTCAGGAGTAAAACCAGCGCGCAGTAGATTGGGGTGCCCTTCAAAGTGCTCCCACAAAAGCACGAGAAAAGCTTTGTTACTCCACAGCATTTTCCACACGGGTTCGATGAAGTTTTGACAGCGCCCTGGCAAATGATTGGCAAAGGGTTCACTCCACATCCACTCCCATGGGTAGAGCTTGAAAAGCATCTCCACAGGTTCGCCTTTGGCATCGACAAATCGGTTCAATCCAGGATTCCAACCGAGGTCTTCAATGGCAAGATCGGATGCGTGTTTTCCAGCCTGTTGGCAGGTGTCCTGAAGATAAAGCACGGCCCGCCAATCCTCCTCCGCATCACGCTGCGCGCTGAAGTGGATGCGCCGCTCAGGCCATGCACGCCAAGCACTCAGCAGTTGCTCATGGATTGAATTAAATTGGTCATCTTGCGGGTGACATTGCTGTAGCCATTGCCACTGCACCACAGCGGCCTCTAGCAGGCCTGTGGGCGTGTCGGCATTGTATTCCAAGAGTTTCGGATTCCCCGTGCCATCCCACATCAAATCAAAGCGACCATAGAGAGAAAGGTCATCACGTTCCCATGAAGCAATGATCTCCTTCCAGGCAGCCTCAGAAATACAGAGACGATTTCGCCAATCATCCCGGATCGCTCGCTCAGCACCTTCGATGCAGAGCTGCTGCAAAGTGCGCGTGCTTTGCTCAAGCGTTTCAATTTGAGCGGAGGTGAATCGATAGTGCGCGGACTCATCCCAATAGATCTCACCTTCAATGGTATGATAGGTGAGCCCTTGAGACTCGACCTGCGCCTGCCAGTCAGGGCGTGGCTCGTGAGTGAGACGTTGCACGACTTAGGACCCTGAGGAGAAAAAGGATGACGAAGAACGACCCGTGCTACCAAAGCCGCCACGGCTGGTGGAGCCGAGCCGTGTCGAGGATGCCTGCGAATGCGGCACACCCGAGTGCAGCGGTGCTCCAGGCGGTTGAGCTAGATCGCCATCAGCGTGGCTCGACGTCATCGAATTCGTGCCAGTGAATGGCCTACCGAGACCACCATAGTAGCCTGAGCTATGGTGGACGGTGCTGCGGTTCTTTGACCAGCGCCCGCAGCGGTAGTAGCCCCAGCGCGAGTCATAGTGATCATAAGGATACGGAAACCAAGCAGTGCAGGGCAGATGATAGTAGCCCAACTGCGGGTCATAGGCATTCAGCGGCGGGCTTTGACCCGACACATCTTGCCCAGGCACAAAGGTGGGAAGGCAGGACCGCATGTCAGGATTGAGTCCAGAGGGCGGCAGGATCGATGTGCCGTGGACATCACTCGAAGCGGAATAAGTGCTGCGCCGACAGCCAGTAAGACTCAGGCTGATCCCGGCCAGCGTGAGAGCGACGACGCGACTGCGTTTCATGTTCGTAAAAGGTGTGAGTGAGCGCCGGATAAAATCAGTTCCCCATGGCCGCAGCCAGGATGAGTGAGACACCGATGATCACACTGCCCGCCAGTATTGCCGCCGCCACATTCTTGTGTTCGAAGATCTCCTTGTGCAGATCTCCCGGCGTGAACTTATCGAATAGCTTGTAACCAAGAATGGCCATGATGATGCCAGCTAGGCCAAAGATGCCGAAGAGGTAAAGGCCGTGCGTGATGGAGTAGTCCGCAGAAGCTAGAGCGAGAGAGGTTGTAGTCATAGGGTGCGTGTTTTGGTTTTGGGGAGGGATTCTATTGCGATGGGGAAGTGAATAAGTCAGTAGAATTATCAGCCAATTTTATCATCTGTCGGCGGCGTTGATCGAGACACTTGCTGAGCATTGATGGCTTCACGCAACTCACGCATTTCGATACGCAGATTTTTCACTTCGTCATAGATAGCGTCCACTTCATCGCGTTCATGCTTCTGGTGCATGTTCATGATCTTGGCACTGATAAAAGCCGTGAAAGTGGCGAACAGTGTGATCCCGGCACCCATCAGTAAGGCACCCACTAGACGTCCTTTCGCGGTCACAGGGAAGTGATCGCCATAGCCGACTGTCGTGATCGTGGTGAGGCTCCACCAGAGTGCATCATAGCCATTTTTGATGTTCGACTTTTCCGCTGTCTCGACGGTGAGGATCAGGATGGAGCAGGTAATCATCAGCAGTGTGGTCGTGAGCAGCGTGGCGGCGATGACCGCACGTCCTGGATCATGTCGCAGCACACGCAAAAGGGCGCGGCCCGAGCGCACCGCCCGCAGCACCATGAGCAATCGTGTCACACTCACCACACGGCCCCAGCGCAGAGCATCCACACTCGGAATGCTAGCCAGCAGATCGATCCAGCCCCATTTCAGATACTCCATTTTTGAAGGCGCAGTGAGCAGGCGGCGCAGAAAGTCCGCCAGGAAGACAAGGCACAAACTCGTGTCTGCTAGATGCAGTATGCTTTGGATCTCATGAGGGAGATCGAATGCCATGTTCACGATCAGCGCCGCCAGCACATAAATGGAAAGACAGGCCAGCAAAAGATCCCAGGACGTAAGTGCAACTTCCCGACGTGGAGAAGCAACGTTGGGTGCTGAAGACTCAGAGAAATCAGTCAAAGGAGATGGCATTATTTAGAGTCTGCCAAGACGTGGTCTTTTTGAAAATGACTATTTTCTCACGGACAAGCGCGCCGCCCAAAAAATCGTTGGCTTATCCGCAATCTTTACGGTGTGAAAAGGCTCTCTCTCATCCAGAGTGCTAGTCAGCATGAAGGACACCCTCGAAGATCTAGAGCAATACATCATCGACGTCATTATCCACAATCGACGTGGGCTTCGCGCGTCGTTGTTGCGCACCGTGTTCTGGTTCCTCTCCGGCATCTACAAAGGCGCGGTGAAGCTGCGGCTCTATCTCTACCGCGAGCGCTACATCCATGATCATCACCTCGGCGTGCCAGTCATCAGTGTCGGCAATATCACCGTCGGAGGCACCGGCAAAACACCGGTCGTCGAACTGCTCGCCAAGTCGCTTCGGGATCGCGGACGTCGTGTGGCCATTCTCAGTCGTGGTTACAAAAGCAAGCGCCAGCGCAAAGCCCCGCTGAGCTGGCGAATCGCTGCCAAGCTCGGCCTCGCTCGCAAGCCCAAAGGCCTGCCTCCGCGCGTCGTCTCAGATGGTGAAAAAGTGCTTCTCGACTCCTACACGGCTGGTGACGAGCCCTTCATGCTCGCGCACAACTGCCCCGGCGTGCCTGTCGTTGTCGATCGCAATCGCGTGAAGGCTGGCGCACACGCCATCCGCAAGTTTGGAGCGGATGTGCTCATTCTCGATGACGGCCTGCAATATTTGAAGCTCAAGCATCGCCACGACATCGTGCTCGTGGACAAGACCGCACCCTTTGGCACCGGCTACATGCTGCCGCGCGGAACTCTGCGTGAGCCGCCGAAGAGCCTGCGCCGCGCCAGCTACATCTTCCTCACCAAGTCCGATGGCGACAGCGAGGAAATCATCCAGAAGATCCGCCGCTACAACGCCGTTGCCGAGATCATCGAGTGCCGCCACCGGCCCGTCTATTTCCAGGACATCCACACCGGCGAGCGACTGCCGCTGGATGCTTTTCGTGGCAAATATGTCGGTGCCTTATCCGGCATCGCCGTGCCAGAGAGTTTTGAAAATGGCTGCCGTAAACTCGGCGCCAAAGTCCACTGGACCGTGCGCTTCACCGACCACCATCGCTTTCAGGAAAAGGAGATCACCCAGTTCATCGACCGCTGCACGAAAGCTGACG
>JBEBGU010000276.1:0-5812 GCA_040081325.1 Prosthecobacter sp. | reverse complement strand
GGAAAAAGCTTTCCCCCCAGGCTAAGTCTTGGGCCACCCCACCGCGAATCGTCCAACAACCGTTATCATTGTGGCTTCGCACAATGATAACCATGTTCGATCAGCCAATCGACATCGACAAAGGTGCTTCCCGCAGGATTGCTCAGCGTAAAGCGGACCTTGTAGGGAACCACCAGCCCCTTGACGATTTTTGCCGCCGTGGGCCGTCCCGTCAGGAGACCTGTAGTGCGATTTAGAGTGATCCCAGGGGGCAGGCCTGTGGCGGTGAAAGTGGTTGGATTGAACTGCGTCGTGAACTGATGATTCACGGCCTGCCCGAGGCGCACGAGCGGGAGAATGAGCGATACAGGCATGAACTCTGGCTTCCGAATGACACTGACCTGCGTGTCACCATGGCTGAGCGTCACGGCTCCTGCTGGCGTGGTCATGGTGATCTTGCAGGTATAAAGGCCAGCATGGGTAGGAATGGCAGGATTGAGCAGCAAGGTCTTGGTGCCTCCACCAAAAACAAAGGGCAGCCCGGTCGCTGGAGCCCCGTTGAAGAACCACTGATAACTCAGCGAAGTGCCAGCAGGGCTGGATGCTGTGCAGGACAGAGTCAGCGGCTTCCCATTCACCACACTGACTGCTGCGGGAGCACGGGTCATCATGCCCAGCCATGCCGTCGCAGACGAAAGCGGCGTTGCGATCAGGGCATTCTTCACAGTGAACGAATACTCGCCCATGTAAGCTGCACTCATCTTCGGCACGACAGTATAAGACCAGGCGGTCGCACCCGTGATGGACTTACCTTTCTTCGACCACTGGAACAGCAACGGCTCCAGGCCATAAGCATTCGAGCGCAGGATGCCTGGCTCACCGGCAAAGGCGAGCGTGGAGGCCGTGCTCACGATGACCGGCGCAGCCACTGTCACCTGAAGCGTGGCTGCATGACTCGCGACGGTGCCATTCATGTTGGTCAGCAGCACATCATAGCTGCCTGCTGAATCAGGAATGACAGAATCAAGCGTGAGCGTTGACTGTGTGGCTCCAGGGATCGGCTCACCACCTTTGCGCCATTGATAACCGATGCTGCCTGCCGTGCTCGTGGCACTCACGGCGAAACTTGCCTGAGCACCCGCAGCGACAGTGAGCGGCTGCGGCTGGCTGGTGATGAGTGGTGTGGGAATGACATCAAGCCTGACATTCGAATACATCCAAACGCTGGAACCAGGCTCTTTGACGCGCACCACATAGTGGCCAAAGTCTGCGAGAGTCGCCGACGCAATCCTGAGAGCGGAGCGTTTGCTGATCAACGGCTCCGTTGCGTTGTAAAAGGCGTTTCTGCGCCACTCATAGTCCAAAGCTGTGCCTGTTGACAGGACAGGCACCTCCACAGGGAAACCTTCATTCACAGTGATCGACACAGGCAATGCCAGGAAAGTCAGACCACGCATACGCCAGGCACTCAGCGGCACATCATAGGTCGGATAGGCAGGATCGTCCGACGTGATGCGCAAGGTAGCGCTGATCGGCGTGTCATTGAGCGGGCTCGCAGTGATGCCTATGTAACTGTATTCACCGGTAAGCACAGGGGCATAGACAGTGAAGCGCGTGGCATCTGGTCCGAGCAAAGTTGTACTGTATGAGGCCAGCGGTGCGATGCCATCTTTCCAAAACCTAATCTGACCTGAAATGGGCTGGCCCATATTTCGTGAAGCAAAGAGAAGCTGCCACTTACCATCCACGTAGCCATTCTGATCGGCGTCGGACAACTGACTGTCATAGGTGCTCAGTGACAAAGCTGGCTCCGTCGTGCTCGTGACAGCCAGCACACTGTAGCCAGAACGTGCTGCGGATAGATCACTGATGGTGCGACCCGTCATGCTGCTGCTGGTCATCATGGCCGTGGGAACCGTACGGTCATCGCGATCACCTGTGCTCAGCGAGCCAAGGGTATTGTCACCCATCCCGCACACGGAGCCATCTGTGGCGAGCATGAGGGTGAAGTCTTTGCCACAGGTGATCTTAGATATGGTCTTTCCGACCAGCGCGCCAGTCATCACTGCTGGCACTGCCGTGAGTTCCTGAGCGGATGCAGCGCCGCTGCCGAGCTGGCCGTGATCATTGCTGCCCCAGCCAAACAGCAGGCCGTCTGAAGTCAGCGCGTGGCTGTGCGTGGTGCCTGCGGCGACCTTGGTGATGAGCTTGCCGGCAAGGGCTCCGCTCATGTCCACCTGCACAGGTGTGGTGCGCTGAGTGGTCGTGCCATCACCGAGCTGTCCCCGGTCATTGGCACCCCAGGCAAACACCAAACCATCAGCCGTGACCACGAGGCAGTGATCATCTCCAGCCGCGATGAAGGCAGGTGTCTTGCCCGAGAGTGCTCCACTGACATCCACAGCAACAGGGATATTACTTTTGGTCGTGGTACCATTACCAAGCTGGCCTCGATCATTTTTCCCCCAGGTGTAGATTCCACCGTCGGTGGTCAAAACGAGAGAGTGATACGCGCCTGCCGCAATTTGAGAAAAGCTCTTTCCTGCAAGCACTCCAGTCGTAGAGACCTCGGTCTTGTAGTCGCGGTTGCCAGCGGTGGTGCCATCTCCCACTTGGCCGTCGTAGTTCATACCCCACCCATACAATTTACCATCGCCATCTAGCAACAGCATGTGCTCACTGCCCGCAGTGAGTTGAAGCCCAATCGGCTGCGTAATTGAGTCAAACTGTAAAAGTTTTCCTCTCGATGTGTATGATCCATCGAACTGAGATTGGTATCTTCCCCACCGATACATTCGGTGGGAAACGCCCTCCGCACGCATGGTAATGAGCAACGAATCTTCGGCAGATGCAGCGACACGGATGGATTGCCTATCACCAATGTCTGGCATCAGATCCGCAGGCTCGGTGCGCCAGCCATGACCACCATCGCCCACCTGTTCCCAGTGATCCCAGCCCCAGCCTAGAAGCGCCCCATCACTGGTGATCACGTGCATACTACCGCCACGAGCACTGGAACATAAAGCCGTGATCGTTCTTCCCACACGCGCGGCATGGGGAGCGACTTCCATGAGAATCTTCTGCGATGTCTTGGTGCCATCACCAAACTGCCCTCCACCATTCAAACCCCAGGAATACAGCGTGCCATCATTCGCGAGCACCGTGCTGTGATAATACCCCGCCATGATCTGGACAATCTGGCGGTCACCGACCTCATGCATTCTTACCTCACGCGGCACGTTTGATGAGCTGTCTGTAAAAGTGAGATCACCGAGATAGGTAAACGTCGAGTTGCTGCCCCAGGCATAAAGCTTTCCGTCATCGGCCAAAGCCAGCGTGTGCGAATGCCCTGCCGCGATCTTATTCACCTTCTTCCCAGCCAAGACGCCCGTCATATCCACAGGACCTGGAAGTGAGCTGACTCCGGTTCGGCCCAGATAGCTTCCTCCCCAGCTGAACGCACGTCCATCCTCCGCCACTGCCAGACTGTGGAAGCCGCCCGCCGCAATCTCCGAAATGACCAGACCCGCCAGAGCAGGTGCGTTTGAAACCAGATATGGGATGGATGAAGTCTGCGTAGTTCCATCACCGACTTGACCGCTTGTATTCGAGCCCCAGGCGATCACCTGACCGTCCGTCGTCAGCGCCAAAGCGAAGTGATAACCGCTCACCACTTTCTTCACCGTACGTCCGGTCAAGGCACCTCCAGTGACGAGGACGGGTGTCAGCACCGAGTCCGATATCTTGCCGAGTTGCCCAAAGTCCGAGCGTCCCCAGCCATAGATCAAACCATTCTGAGTGAGCGCCAGACTGAAGTCATTGCCCGCAGCCAGAGCCACAACCGTTTCACCTCCCAGCGCTGTCAGCGGCACGAGCGTCGGTTGATTGACGGGCTTTGTATTTTCGGTGCCGAGTTCACCATAAAAGTTCGCTCCCCAGGCATAGACCTGTCCATCCGCCGTAAGTGCGAGTGCGTGCTCGTAGCCGTCCACCACCTGGATCACCTGCTTCCCCGCCAGCGGCCCCGCCGCACCGACAACCACAGGATCGACGACATGCAAAGGCCGGTTCAGACCTAGCTGCTGGTTATTGTCAGCCCCCCAGCCGATCACACCCGCTCTGCCAGACATCATGCTCAGGAGCATGACAACCAGACACAGAACAAAACACCGGAAGGGTGAGCGATGGGCAACGGCAGACATCAAAGAAGCCAAGGCTACAAAGAATATCAGACCACGTCACTCCCTTTCTCGAATGCGACCTGTAGAACCCAACTCTCTTTAAAGAACGCCAAGATAAGCCATCAGGTCGCGCACCTCGGCATCGGTGAGGCGGGAGACGATGCCTTCGGGCATGATGGAGATGGGGAGATGCATGCGGCTGACGATGTCTTTGATGTCCACGTCGAAGGTCTTGCCGCTGAGGTCGATGTAGGTGTGTGTGCTGCCACGTTCATTGAGCTGAAAGGCGGTGCGTGACTGGCCGTCGGCGGTGGTGATGGCATAGGACTCGAACTGGGGAGACACGTTCGCATTCGGCTGGAGCAGGGAAGTCAGCGCATAGTCGGGAGCCTGGCTTTTGCTGATGCTGCTCAGGTTTGGCCCGGCCGGACTGCCGAGCCCGTCCATGCGGTGGCATGAGGCGCAGCCGCCTAGCTTGGGTGAAAGGAACACCTCACGTCCATGCTCTAAGTTGGGTGGGCCGGGGACACTGGCGAGTAACTTTTTCCAGCCAGTAATGTCGGTGAAGGCGGGGCGTGAACCAGAAAAGTAGGGCTGACCACTCAAGCGCTTTACTTTCGCTTCCAGCATTTCGGATTTCTGAATGACGAGTGCATCTCTGAATGACGACGGCACATTGGCTGGTGAATAGGCGACGAGTGCGGCACGCTGCAAAACTTCACTCTCGGATTTTAGTGCTTCAATGACCAGGCTGGAATCTGCAATCGTTACATCAAAATGGAGCAGCGCGGCGGCACGGACTTCGGCGCTTAGTTTTTCGTTATCGGTCATCTCACGTAGAAGCGGCTGCTTAGCCGGATCGCGCATGAGTCCGAGTAAGTGGGTGAACCAAGCTGCCGTTTCGGGAGTTGCTTTACCAATGATGGAGCGCACTTCAGCGGGCGTGAGAAAGCGGTCCACACCGGGCAGTGCCTGCGCTGCGAGCCGGGCACGTTTGGCGTCGGCCTTGGGATCACTGAGGATGTTTTTCAGGTGCTTGACGAGATCATCCTCATTGGCTTTGGCTGACTCAAGACGCACGAGGGTCGTGAGGGCGGCGTAAAAGATTTCAGAGGTTGCATCAAAAGCATAGAGTCGGTTTTCCACGAACTTGGTGAAATGCTTCACCCGCTCATCAGAGATCCAGTGCAGCGCGGCGAGCACGACCTCTGGATTGGCAGCCTGTAGGCAGCGCAGGAGTAGCGCGCTTGTGGACGAATCCAAATCTCTCTCAGAGAGTCCCTGCCGCCTCAGAACGCGTCGAGTGGCAAGTAGAACTCCTACTTGCTGGTGAGGGTCTGGCCAAGTTTGAAAACCTAATTCGCGCGTGAGTTCGGGTTCTTTTGATAGCCGCTCGATTGCAGCAGAATGGATGAAGGGGCGCGTGTCAGCCAGCCATGGCAGGGCTTCTTCCATCGTTGGTGAGGGGCCTCTCTCAATGCGCTCGCGCAGCGCAGCGTCGGTATCGACAACAAAGGGCTGAGCAATGGTTGCCGCGAGGGGGTGGGCAGCCTGTGAACGAACGCGCCAGACACGGCCTTTGCCATGAAGTTCATAGTCGCGCTTCACCCAGTCGGTGATGAAGAGCGAGCCATTCTCCGCCACTGCCATGG